>JADZDM010000024.1 GCA_020851035.1 Gemmatimonadaceae bacterium
CCGCACCGTGCCGCTCCGCAGGCCGCCTCCGTGCGAGGCGGCCGGGCGTGTGCGCGTGAACGGGTGTTTTGCACGCACCTGCGCCGAATGGGAATGACGCCGCGTGTGGCGGAGGTGCACCAGTCGGGATAGCGTAGGGAGTGCAGACGAATCCAGTGCAGCGTGTGGATCCGCGCAAGCTCAGATTTCGCTACGTCGACACGCGACGGTGGGTGCTGATCGGCACGGCCATCGGCACCGCCGCCTACCTCGTGCTCGCGCTGGTGAACTACGCCGCTGGTGGCAAGGCTGGCGAACACGATCCGCGCGTGCTGCTGGCGGCCGCGGCGGTGTCCGCGGTTGGCAGCCTGGTGACGGCGCGCGGCCGCGTGTTCGTGGGCGGAATGATCGCGCTGCTCGCCTTCTGGTGTGAGGTGCACTGGTCGCTCGCGACGGCGCAGAGCTTCCCCGTGCCGTCTCTGCTGGCGGGGTCGGCGGTGCTGGTGGCCGCCGCGCTGCTGCTGCGGGCGCCGGACTCGATGGTGCTCGCGGCGTTCACCGTGGCCAGCACCTGGCTGGCGGTGCTGCTCTCGCCGGCGGTGCGCCGCGAGGGTATCTCGGCCCATGTGCTGTACTGGCTCACCGTGCACACGGTGATCACGCTCGCGGTCTGGGCGCTGGTGTCGCTGGGGTTCGCGATCGTGGACCGCGCCTTCCTCGAGCTGCTGCGCAAGGAGCGGGAACTGGCGGAGACGATCGACCGTGCGCCGGACGGCATCCTCGTGCTCGACGCACAGGACCAGGTGCAGGTGGCGAATCCTGCCGCCGAGCGGCTGCTGGGGATGTCGCGCGCGCAATGCGTTGGCCACACCATCGCCGAGGTGCTGGCGGCGGCGGGCAACGGGTCGGCGCACGGGGAGCGGCTGGAGCCGCTGCTGCACGACACCGGTGAGCGGCCGCGCGCCTGGTCGCTGCTGCGCGCCGACGGCCACCAGGCCGAGCTGGAGGTGACCTGGCGTGCGATGGAGGAGGGACGCCGGCAGCTCGTGTTGCGCGACGTGTCGGAACGGACCGCCGGTGAGGCGGCGCGTCGCCAGATGGAGGTGCAGCTCGCGCATGCCCAGCGCCTGGAGGCGGTGGGGCAGCTCGCCGGGGGCATCGCGCACGACTTCAACAACATCCTCACCATCGTCGGGGCCTCGGCCGAGGTGCTGCGCAACGAGCTGCGCGACGATGCCAACGCCCCGCTGCTGGACGAGATCCTGGCGGCACAGGAGCGCGGCGCCACGCTCACGCGGCAGTTGCTGGCCTTCGCGCGCCGTGACGTGGTGCAGCCGCGGGTGTTCGATGTGTCGTCGCAGGTGCTCACCCTGCGCAGCCTGCTGCAGCGCGTGGCGGGTGAGCAGCTGCGGCTGTCGTTCGACGTGGAGCCGGACTGCCGCATCCGCGCGGACGTGGGGCAGGTGGAGCAGGCGCTGGTGAACCTCGTCTCGAATGCCCGCGACGCCACGCCGGCCGGCGGCACCTGTGCCATCTCCGTGGTGCGCATGACGAACGACGACGGCTCGGAGTGGGTGCGGCTGCGCGTGCGCGACGACGGCAGCGGCATGGACGAGGCGACACGGCTGCGCGTGTTCGAGCCGTTCTTCACCACCAAGCCACGCGGGCGCGGCACGGGGCTGGGGCTGGCGGCGGTGCACGGCATGGTGGCGCAGGGGGGCGGCCGCGCCGACATCGAGTCGGCGGTGGGACATGGCACCACGGTGCTGCTGGAGTTTCCCTTCGCGCAGGGGGCGCTGACCGAGCCGGTGACGATCGCGCCCACGGTGCCGCAGGGTGGCGGCGCGACCATCCTCGTGGCCGAGGACGACGATGGCACGCGCGCGACGGTGGCGCGGATGCTCGGCCGGCTGGGCTATCGCGTGATCCTGGCTCCCGACGGGCTGCAGGCGCTGCGCCAGCTGGAGCTGCACGGTGCCGATGTGCACCTGCTGCTCACCGACGTGATGATGCCGGGGCTGGGTGGCCCGGCGCTGGCGGCACGTGCGCGTGCGGAGCGGCCGTCACTGCCGGTGCTGTTCATGTCGGGATATCCCGAGGAGGCCCTCGAGGCGGTGCCCGGATTCAACCTCGAGACCGACTTCCTCTCGAAGCCGTTTGCCGCGAGCCGGCTGGCGGCGAGCGTGGCGCACAAGCTCGGTGGCGCCACGCCGGACGCCACGCCGGTTGCCGCACCGGTGTGAGTGGTGTTCAGGTGGCGGGCACGGGGAAGAGCCCGTCGACCGAGAGGTAGCGCTCCCCGGTGTCGTAGCAGAAGGTGAGCACGCGGGCGCCATCGGGCATGCCCGGCAGCAGTTGCGCGACGGCTGCCAGCGAGGCACCGCTCGATGCACCGATGAAGATCCCCTCCTCGCGCGCGGCCCGGCGCGCGAAGTCGAACGCCTCCTCCTCCGTGACCTGCACGGAGCCATCGAGCGTGGCGGTGTGCAGGTTGGCCGGGATGAAGCCGGCCCCGATGCCCTGCAGGCGATGCGGGCCGGGGGCGCCGCCGCTGATCACCGGAGACTTCGCGGGTTCGACGGCGTAGGTCTTCAGCGCGGGGATGTGCTGCTTCAGCACCTCGCTCACGCCGGTGATGTGGCCGCCGGTGCCGACGCCGGTGACGAGGTAGTCCAGCCCCTCGGGGAAGTCGGCGAGGATCTCGCGCGCGGTGGTGGCCTGGTGGACCGCGATGTTGGCGGCGTTGTCGAACTGGCTGGGCATCCACGCACCGGGGGTGGCGGCGACGAGCTCGTTGGCGCGCGCGATGGCGCCCTTCATGCCGAGTTCGCGCGGCGTGAGCTCGAACCCGGCGCCGTAGGCGAGCATCACGCGCCGGCGCTCGATCGACATGCTCTCGGGCATCACCAGCAGCAGCCGGTATCCCTTCACCGCCGCGACCATGGCGAGCCCGATGCCGGTGTTGCCGCTGGTGGGCTCGATGATGACGGTGTCCTTCGTGAGCCGGCCACTGGCCTCGGCGGCCTCGATCATGGACAGCGCGATGCGGTCCTTGATGCTGCCACCGGGGTTCGCACGCTCGAGTTTCATCCAGACTTCCACGCGCGCGTCGAACAGCCGGCCGAGGCGGACGTGCGGGGTGTTGCCGATGGTGGCGAGGATGGAGGCGGCTCGCGTCATATCTCGAACTCCAGTGGGAAGTCGTCGCGGAGCCGCTCGTCCGGCACCGCGTGGGTCACGATCGACCCGGGAGGAACACTGTGCGTGAGCCAGACGTTTCCGCCGATCACGCTGCCGCGGCCGATGACGGTGCGGCCGCCGAGGATGGTGGCGTTGGCGTACACCGTCACGTCGTCCTCGATCGTGGGGTGCCGCTGGACGCTGGCGAGCGCCTTGGCCACGCGGAGCGCGCCGAGCGTCACGCCCTGGTAGAGGCGCACGTCGTTCCCGATGCGCGCCGTCTCGCCGACGACGATGCCGGTGCCGTGGTCGATCGCGAACCGGTCGCCGATGGTGGCACCGGGGTGCAGGTCCACGCCGGTGCGCGCGTGCGCCCACTCGGTGATGAGGCGCGGGAGGATCGGCACCTGGTGGTGCCAGAGCGGGCTGGCCACGCGGTGGCAGGCGATGGCCAGGAAGCCGGGGTAGGCGAGGAAGACCTCGTCGACGCTCTGGGCGGCGGGGTCCATGCGGTGGATGGCCTCGGCATCAGCGTACAAACGGACGCGGATATCCGGGAGCGCGTCCATCACCTGCGCCGTGACGCGGGCGGCGGCGTCGGGGTCGGGGAGCAGGTCCTGCAGCACGCCCTGCAGCGTCCGCGCCACACTGTCGTGCTCGGCGGACAGTCCGGCGGGGTCGACCGGCGCGCCCGGCGGCGCCGCATGAGGAAAGAGCAATGTGAGGACGCTCCGCATCCAGTCCCGCGCGGCGAGATGCAGGCGCGGGGGGAGCGTGGAGGCCCGGCGGGCCTCCGACAGCTGGGCCAGGAAGGCCTCACGGTTGTGCGACACGGGTTTCAAGGTACTCTCTCCATCAATCGGGCTGCCTGTGTTTCCGCCACAGTGAGCTGGCCCGACCATTGCTCTGTTGTCTGGCCGACTTCCTCTCCGTGTCGCCATCGCATGTCCCAGCTCGACGAAACACTCATCAGCGCCCGCCTGGGCGAACTCATTGCCGACGCGCGGTTCGCGGACGGCCTGGACCTGCTCAACCGCTGCCTGGTGAGCAACCCGGGTGACGCGTGGCTGTGCGGGATGCGCGCCCTGCTGCTCCTCGAGACGGGGGACACACCGGGGGCCGTGCTGGCCAGTGCAACGGCGGTGGAACAGGCGCCGATGGCGGCCTTCGCGCACTGGACGCGGGGGGTGGTGCTGCTGCGCGCGAACGACCTGGCCGGCGCGCATCGCGCGGCCGAGCGGGCGGTGGCGCTCGACCCCGAGGAGTCGGACACGCACGTGTTGCGGGCGCGGGTGTTCCTGCAGAAGTCGCAGTGGGAGTCGGCGCGCGCCGCGGTGGCGGATGCCGCATCACACGGTGCCGATGACGAGGAGCTGATGCCGCTGCGCGCCGCGATCGCGGCGGGACGTGGCCTGGACGTGCGGGCCGGCGACACCTGGCGCGCGTTCGCGCAGCAGTATCCCGCCAACGCGCTCGCACGCACGGGCCACGCCTGGACGCTGCTGGAATCCGGCGACGTGACGAGCGCACGCAGCGAGTTCGAGCAGGCGCGCGAGCTGGACCCGACCAACGCCTGGGCGCTCGAGGGGCTCGAGGTGACGAAGACGCGCCTGCGCCCGGTGCATCGCCGCCTGGCCTCGTCGCTCTACGGACGCGTGATGGCGCGGCGCGAGGAGACGATGGTGATTGCCGGCACGGTGCTGGTGGCCTGCGGCCTCCTGCTCATCGCCAGCGGCTGGGTCGGTGTGGTGCTGCCGCTGGCCCTGACGGTGCTCGGTGCATCACTCCCGATGATCGACGCGTGGCGCCGGAAGGCCTGACGCACAGCGGCGTCGGCGCCGCGCGATGACGGAACCGCTCCGCGCGCCAGGCGTGCCGCTGAACGTGGCGCTGGTAGGCTACGGGTTCGTGGGGAAGGTGTTCCATGCGCCACTGGTCATGGCGGTGGAGGGGCTGCACCTGCACACGGTGGTGTCATCCAACGCGCACGCGGTGCACGCCGACCTGCCGCAGGTGCAGGTGGCCCCGACGCTCGACGCGGCGCTGGCGGATGCGGCGGTCGACCTGGTGGTGATCGCGACACCGAATGCCGTGCACGCGGCACAGGCGCATGCCGCCCTGGATGCCGGGAAGCACGTGGTGGTGGACAAGCCGTTCACGGTGACGGTGGCCGAGGCGGTGGACGTGATCGCCCATGCCGAGGCGGCGGGCCGGGTGCTGTCGGTGTTCCACAACCGTCGCTACGACAGCGACTTCCTGACGTTGCGCGGGCTGGTGACGGCGGGGGACCTGGGTGTGGTGACGCAGTACGAGAGTCACTTCGACCGCTTCCGGCTGGACGTGCGTGACCGGTGGCGTGAGAAGGCAGGCCCGGGCGCCGGCCTGTGGTACGACCTGGGCCCGCACCTGGTGGACCAGGCGCTGCAACTCTTCGGGATGCCGCTCGGCATCACCGCCGACATCGCGGTGCAGCGCGACGGCGCCGAGACCGACGACTACTTCCACGCGACGCTGCGCTATCCGCGGCTGCGCGTGCTGCTGCACGGGTCGGCGCTGGTGGCCGCACACGACCTGCGGTTCGCCGTGCACGGCACACGCGGCAGCTTCGTGAAGCAGGGGCTGGACAGCCAGGAGGATGCGCTGAAGGCGGGCCGCACGCCGGGTGACGCGCACTGGGGCGTGGATCCGCGTCCCGGCACGCTCACGCGGGTGGCCGGTGACGACCTGACGACGCGCACGATCAGCGGGCCGCCGGGTGACTATCGCGCCTACTATGCCGGCGTGCGCGACGCGATCCTCGGTGCCGGCCCCAACCCCGTCCCGGGCGCCGAGGCGCTCGACGTCATGCGCCTGATCGCGGCCGGCGTGCAGAGCGCACTGGCGCGCTCCGAGATCGCGATCGCCTGACCGGCTCAGTTTCGCAACGGCAACCGCTTCGACGCAAAGACGCAAAGGGGCGCGAAGGACGCAAAGAAGGGCGTGTAGGAAATGCGTGCGTGGGCTCGGAAGCTCGAGCGCGCACGAAGTTCCCCAACAACGCTGTTCTTCGCGTCCTTTGCGTCCCCTTTGCGTCTTTGCGTCTAAGCCGTTGCGGTTGCCGTTGACGTTGACGTTGCAGTCGGGTCGCAGCTATGCGAGCTCGGACTGGAGCCGCTTGAGGAGCGCGAGGGTGCCGCGGACGCCGTCGGGCTCGGGGGTGCGCTCGCCCTCGAACTCGATCCCCACCCAGCCGTGGAAGCGGGCGGCGAGGACGATGCGCAGCATGCGCGGGAAGTCGATGGTCGTCTCGTTGCCGGCGGCGTCGAACTCGAACGACTTGGCGCTCACCGCCTTGGCGTACGGCATCATCTCGGTCACGGCCTGGTAGCGGTCGTAGTCGTAGAAGTTGCCGAAGTCGGGGAGGGTGCCCATGCGCGGGTGGTCCACGCGCTGCATCACGCCCACCAGCCAGTCGCCGTGTGAGGAGAGGCCGCCGTGGTTCTCGACGATCACGTTGAGCTGCATCGGCGCGGCGACCTCCACCAGGCGGCGGAGGCCGTCGGCGGCGAGCTTCTGCTGCTCGTCGGGGGTGCCGGTGCTCTGCGCGTTGACGCGGATGGTGGCGCAGCCGAGGGTCTTGGCGGCGTCGAGCCACTTGCGGTGGTTGTCCACGGCCTGGGCGCGCTTCGCGGCATCGGGATCGCCGAGCGCGCCCTCGCCGTCGACCATGATCAGGTGCTGGTAGACGCCTTCGTCGCGCGCGCGCCGGTTCATCTCGGCCAGGTAGGCGGCGTCGGTGGCCTTGTCCTTGAAGAAGATGTTGACGTACTCGATGGCCTTGATGCCGTAGGTGCGCCGGGCGATTCGGGCGAAGTCGAGGTGTTCCATCTCCTTCGCGAAGAGCGCCTTGTGGAACGACCACTGGGCGAGCGAGATGCGGAACGGCGGTTCCTTGCCGGCGTGCTGCAGCAGCCCGGGCACGGTGGCCGCGGCGACGGCGGCCTGGAGGAAGGTGCGGCGTTCCATGTCGGGCTCCGGAGGTCTGGTGGGTGGGCGTCCACGGACGGTTGTGCGGGGCCGGCGTCTTCTCGGCGCTCGCCGTGCTGAGTGCTGCGGAAATCTACCCGGGACGGGAATCCACCCGCCCGGCCTTCGCGACCGTTCTGTACTGCTCCCGCGCCCGCGGCGTGAACTTCTCGATGGCGTAGCGCACGGCGGTACGCGGCATCTGTCGCCAGTGCGCGTCGAGGAAGGCCAGCAGCGCGGGCCGGTCGCGCTCGCCGACTTCGCGCAGCAGCCAGCCGGTCGCCTTGTGGATCAGCGGGTGCGGATCCTCCAGCAGCAACTGCGCGATGTGGAGCGTGGGTGCGACCTCACCACGGCGCAGGTGATGGAAGGTGGAGAGGATCGCGATGCGCCGCTCCCACAGGTTCCCCGACGCCGCGAGGCGCTCCAGGAGGCGCAGGTCGCCTGACGGCACGTGCGTGCCGATGAGGTGCTCGGCCGACGAGTCGACGAGGTCCCAGTTGTCGATGTGGCGGAGGTTCGCCATGCAGGCGTCGAACACCGCCTGCTGCACCGCGGTGTCGCCGCGCCGGTGCAGCTGCACCATCGACAGCAACGCCAGGAGGCGCTCCTCATGCCACTTCGAGCGGAGCAGTGTGACGCACGTGCCGAGCGTGACGGTGCGGTTCGCGCGCACGATTGCGCGCGTGGCCGGCACCGACACCCCGAGAAACGCGTCACCCTCGGCGTACTGCCCGGGGCCGGCCTGGAAGTAGCGCGGTGCCTGCTCGGCCCGCCGCGGATCGACCTGTGCGCGCAGGGCACGGCGCAGGTGCGCGAGCGTCGGCGGGACCGGCGTCGGCTCAGCGTGTGCCACGCACGGCCCCGATGTCAGCCGACGGTTCCTGGTGTGTGCCTGCCCGAGAGGTCACGATCTTCGTCCCCTTGAACGGCGTGGACGATTGGTGTGCAAGGTCGCTGCGTCGGTGTGACGAGACGGATTGTTGGTTTCCACGATGCCACTGATGCGACAGACGTCCGAGCAGCTGCACCGCACGACGGTTCGAATCCATGCCCCCTTGAACGGAGGCATGCCCGCTTCCAAGTCGTCTTGCCCCGCAGATACCCGTGATCCGCTGCCGCCTACCGCGCCCCGACCTTCGTGACTGCGGTCGGGAACCCGCGTGCATACGCGATGTAGTCCACCGGCGCCGGCGCGATGCCGGCCTGCTTCAGCAGCAGGTTCACCTTGCCCCGATGGTAGTGCGCGTGCAGGAACACCTGGTACAGGATGTCCCGCACCGGCGTCTCGAAGGAGATGCCGGCGGTGTTGGTGTACGTCACCACCCGCAGCAGGTCGGCCTCGATCAGGGTGTCGAGGTGGCGCGCATAGCCCACACGCACGTCGAGTGCGAGCTGCCGGATGTAGTCCTGGTCCGAGTCCGGCCAGATCGGGCAGCGCGGCCCACGTCCCTCGATGCGGGCCAGCCAGTTCTCGTCGGAGCCGAGCACGTGCGCGAACTCGCGCGCGGCCTCGGCCGGCCAATCCGGCGCGGAGGCGAGCGCGTCGAGCATCGCATCGTCCGCCCAGGCGAGGTGTTCCCGCAGGCGTCGCAGTTCCGTCAGCATGGTACTTCTCCTCGCCGTGTGGCGCGGTTCAGGGGACGCTGCCCTTCCGGTAGTCGAGCTGCGGCTTCTGCGAGCCGAGCGCGGTGGTGTAGGTGAACCCCGGCCCGCGGCGGCGGTTCAGTTCCGCCTTCGCCGCCTCGATCGTCGCCGGTGACGTGAACAGGTCGGCCGCGGTGAGGGCCATGGTCTTCGCTGCGATCATCATGCCCTTCGTGCCGATGCTCATGCCACCGGCCGCCACGGCCTGCCACGAGTGGGCCGCCGTGCCCGGCACCCAGGTGGCGGCGCTGAGCTGCACGGTGGGCACCACCCAGCTCACGTCGCCGACATCGGTCGAGCCGGCGTCGGCCTGGTCCAGCACCAGCGGCTTGATGCGCGCGGTGGTCTCCAGCGGCACGGCGGTGAACGCCGTGGACTTCTGGAGCCGCTCGGCGAAGGCGCGCTCCTCGGGGGTGTAGGTGTAGCCGCCCACCCGCTCCAGGGCCCGCTGCTGCACCCGCGCCAGCACCTCGTTGGGCTGCATGGCGTAGACCGATCCCACCAGCTGGAGGTCGAAGGTGGTGCCGGTGCCGATCGCGGCCCCGCGGGCGGCGTTCGTGATCCGCTCCCAGATGTCGCGCACCACCCGCATGTCCACGTGCCGGGCGTAGTAATAGACCTCCGCCTCGTCGGGCACCACGTTCGGCGCGCGGCCCCCGCTGGTGATGACGTAGTGGATGCGGCTGCCATCGGGGATGTGCTCGCGCATGTAGTTCGTCATCACGTTCATCACTTCCACACCGTCCAGCGCCGACCGGCCGCGCTCCGGCGAGGCGGCCGCGTGGGCGCTCAGTCCGTGGAAGCGGAACTTGCCCGAGATGTTCGCCATCGAGCGATTGCCCGAGACCTCGTTCGCGTCGCCGGGATGCCAGGCGATCACGGCATCCACGTCGTTGAACACGCCATCACGCACCATGTAGACCTTGCCGCCGCCCCCTTCCTCGGCCGGCGTGCCGATCATGCGCAAGGTGCCGGCGACGTGGTTGGCGATCATCCACTCCTTCAGCGCGATGGCGGCGGCGGTGCTGGCGGTGCCGAAGAGATGGTGGCCGCAGCCGTGCCCGGGCCCTCCGGCGACGAGCGCGTTCCGTTCCGGCGTGTTCGCCTGCGACAGGCCGGGCAGGGCATCGAACTCGCCGAGGATTGCGATGACGGGTTTGCCACTGCCGTACTCGGCGACGAATGCGGTGGGTTCACCGGCCACGCCGGCCGTGACGCGGAAGCCGGCCGTGCGCAGCTCCGACTGCAGCAGCGCCGAGCTGCGCACCTCCATGTAGCCCACCTCGGCCCAGTCCCAGATCTGCTTCGCGACCGTGGCGAAGTGGCCGGTGCCGGCATCGAGGGTGGCGAGCATCGGCGCCGTGCCGGCGGCCGGCTTCGGGAGCTGGGCAGCGAGCGGCACCGCGGCGAGCAGGCCGGCGGCGAACAGCAGGGCAGCGTGGGAGCGTCGCGGCATTCCAGGGGAGGCAGGGCGTCAGGGAACCGCGGTGTGCGGGTCCATCCCCGTAACTTGTCGTCGTGCACTCCCGGCCGCGATCCGCGAATCCCTGACGCCTGCCCCGATCCGTCAGAGCGGCACGATCCCGTGCCGGAGGCCGTACGACACCGCCTCGCTGCGGGTGCGCACGGCGAGCTTGGCGAAGATCGCCTGCAGGTGGTACTTGACCGTGCTCGGGCTGATGCCGAGCCGGCCGCCGATCTGCTTGTTGCCCAGCCCCTCGGCCAGTGCCCGGAGCACCTCGAGTTCGCGGTCGGTGAGGCGGGGGTCACCGTCGGCCGCGTCGGGGAGCTCTGCGCGCAGCTCGCGGCGCGGCGTCCGGTCGCGGGGGGCGCCTGACGGCGGGAGCACCGACGGCGCGACCACCGTGAGTCCGCGCAGCACGGCGTGCGCCGCGGCGACCACGTCGTCGGCATCGCAGTCGAGCGGGAGCCAGGCGGTGCTGCCGCGGGCGAGCTGCGTCGCGGGCGGGTGCACACCGGGGTCGACGAGGTGGATAGTGGGCGTGCGCGGGCCGCTCGCCTCGTCGGCGTTGGGCCACTCGGTGACGTAGACGGCGTGGGCGGCGTGCGGGCGCGGCGCCCGGTGCGCGCGCCCGTCGTCCAGCAGCACCGCCTCATGCCCGATGAATCCCGCGCCGAGGCGCGCCCGCACCACGGCGGGCATCGCCCCGAGCGTCAGGTGGATCCGGTCATCGGGCAAGGGTCAGCGGGCCGTGCGTGGACGTTCCCCGATCGTCACCGGCAGGATCACCACCTCGCCGCCGCGCACCACCTGCAGCTGCACCGTGGTCCCCACTCGGTCGCTGCCGAGGAAGGCGAGCACGTCGTCGTGCTGCGCGATGCGGACCTCGTCGATGCGCACCAGCACGTCGCCGATCATGACACCGCCGTGTGCCGCCGGGCTGTCGTGCTCCACGTCCAGCACCACCAGGCCGCCGCGACCGTCGAAGCCGAGCTTGGCGGTGGCGCTGTCGGAGAACCGCACGGACTGCATGCTGGCGCCAAGCCAGCCGCGAGCCACGTAGCCGCGATTGAGGACGGCGTCGAGGATGCGGTCGATGGTGGTGTCGGGGATGGTGACGCAGAGCGGCTTGCTCATGCCGCCGGAGTTGATGCCCGCGACGCCACCACTGGCGGTGACGAGGGGGCCGCCGCCGAAGCCGGGAAAGAGCTCGATGTCGCTCTGGATGCGCCGGTCGAGGGTGCCGCCGCGCCAGGTGCGCCAGGCCTCGCCGACGCTGCTCACGACGCCGGCGGTGGCGTGATGCCCGTCGCCGCCGGTGCGGGCGAGGGCGAGGACGAGGTGGCCGGGGCGGAGGTCGGCGGCGGCGGCCCTGGGCGCGACGGGCAGGAGCCCGGTCGGGATCCGCAGGGCGGCGAGGTCGGTGCCGGCATCGCGGCCAGCCAGCGTGGCGGTGACGCGCGTGCCGTCGGGCATGGTGACGGCGATGTCGTCGGTGCGCTTCACGGTGGCGTCGGTGGTGACGATCACGCCATCGCGCCAGTGCACGCCGGTGCTGGCGAGTCGGGGACGGGCGTGGACGGCGACGACGCTGGCGGCAGCGGCGCTGACCGCATCAGCGAGCTGATCTGAGAAGGCGGCGAGTGACGACATGGCACGGGGGGTTGGGTGTGGCGAACCGTGGTACACGCACGGCAGGTCTCCGGTGCGTCGGGAGGAAGGGTGGCCTGCAGTGGGGGGCGCCGACATCGGACGAACGGACAGGGTCGGGTTGCCATTCCTGAACATTTCATGAATATCGTGCGTAGCCCGTGCGGTCGCTCCCCGACACCTTCGTCCCGCCCCCGCATGCCCCGACGTCCGCTGCTGTCCCTCGTCCTCCTCTGCGCCACCGTCACCACGGGCCGCAGCGTGTCGGCGCAGGCGCGTGACTCGGTGGCGCGGCGCATCGAACCGGTCACGGTGCGGAGCAATCGCACGCCGAGTGTCGTCGGCGGGGCCAGCGCGATCGTGCTGCGACCGGACAGCCTGCCGATGCCGCTCATGCCGTCGCCACTGCTCGACCAGGTGCTGCGGCAATCGCCGTTCGTGCTCGTGCGACAGAACTCGCGCGGCGAGATGGAGTTGTCGGTGCGGGGCTCCGACTCGCGCCAGGCGGCGGTGCTGGTGGACGGCCTGCCGATCACACTCGGCTGGGATCATCGCAGCGATCCATCGCTCTTCCCGACCACCGGCGTGGACCGGATCCAGATCGTGCGGGGACTGGGGACGGTGCTGGCCGGACCGAACACGCTTGGTGGCGTGATCGAGCTGCATCTCAACGATCCGCTCGTGCGCGGTGCCGCGGCACCGCCGCCCACGGCCTATTTCGGCAGTGGACTCGACCAGTTCGCCGGGCGCGTGCTGTCGGCAACCGCCAGCGCGCCGATCGCGCTCGGGGGCGGCACGTTCCGCGTCCGGGCCGGCGCGACGTATCGCGAGCGACCGGGGTTCGCGCGCAGCGGTGGTGATGCCGGTGACGGGGTGACGGGTGGCGCCGCCGATCCGGGTGATGCCCGCGACTCGCAGCTGCGCACGAACACCGACCTGCGGCAGGTGGATGGCTTCGGAGCGCTGCGGTACGACCACGGCAGCGGCGCCTTCGTGGGCCTGACGCTGGCGGCCAACGATGCCCGTCGTGGCGTCGCGCCGGAACAGCACATCCGGGCACCGCGCTTCTGGCGCTACCCGCAGCAGGGGCGCCAGCTCGGGATCCTGTCCGCCGGGACCGGCGTTCGCACCACGCCATTCGGCTACGGCACGCTCCAGGCCAGCGTCGGCGCGAACCGCAGTGACGTCGAGATCGAGAGCTACTCGTCGCGCACGTTCACGACCGTGAGCACGCGCGAACTCGGCGACGAGGAGACGCGCACGGCGCGCGTCCAGGCGTCACATTCGCTGCCGCGCGGCGGCCAGCTCAGGATCGGCGGCACGACCAACGACGTGCGCTATGACGAGACGCTGGACGCGCAGCTCGCCACGTCGGTGGCGTCGGAATACCAGCAGCGACTGACCAGCCTCGGCGCCGAGGTGGAAGTGCCGGTCACCTCGCGGCTGCTCGTGAGCGGTGGCGCGGTGCGCGACGCGGCGCGCTCGCCGAAGACCGGCGGCAAGGTCAGCCTCGGCACGCTGAGCAAGGCCGGCTGGCGCGTGGGCACGACCTTCCTCGCCCGCCCGGGCGTGCGGCTGCACCTGTCGGCCAGTGAGCGTGCGCGATTCCCGGCGCTGCGTGAGCTGTACAGCGGCGCGCTGAGCCGATTCGATCCCAATCCGCTGCTGCGACCCGAGACGCTGCTGGGCATCGAGGCCGGTGTCACCATGACCGGTGCGGTGCTGGAGCGCCACGGACTGCAGGTCCAGGCCGTCGGCTTCCGCCACCGCCTGGATGATGCCGTGGTGCGCATCACGCTGCCCAGCCGACTCTTCCGGCGGATCAACCGTGACCAGATCCGCAGCGCCGGTTTCGAGGGCGCGGTGAGCTGGTCGCCGCCATCGCTGTCCGGGGTGACGGTCACTGCCGACGGCACGATCCAGCGCATCCGGGTCCACGACAACACCATCACCGGCGACGCCGACAACGCACGTCGTCCCGAGCACAACCCGGAGTTCCGCGGCGCGCTTGCCATCGGCGCACCGATCGTGGCCGGCATCCGGGGCAGCGTGGTCTCGCGTCACACCGGGGCGCAGTACTGCCTGCATCCCGACCTCGGCACCACCGTGAAGCTGGCGGGGCAGACGACCGGCGACGCGGCGCTGTCGCGCGGGTTCGCGCTGCGACGGGGGGGGCTCGTGCAGCGCATCGTCACGACGCTGGCGCTGGACAACGTGGCCAACCGCACCGTGTACGACCAGTGCGGGCTGCCGCAGCCCGGGCGGACCTTCCGCATGGGCTTCGAACTCCGGTAGCCCGCCCGGGCATCGCACGATTCGGGAGGCGCAGCCACGGACCGGCGGCGAGCATGCGGGACCTTCACTTGGAGATCCCGATGCGCGCTGCCAGCTTCCCCGCCATGCCTCTGGTCCAGACGGTCCCGATCGAGCAGACACGCGCCGAGCGCGCGGTGCTGCGCGCACGTGCGCTGCTGGACGACGCGGTGGCACATGGGCGGGAAGGCCGCATTCCGCTGCAGGAACTGGCCGATGCGGTGGAGATGAGCCCGGCGCACCTGCAGCGCCTGTTCACCCAGATCGTGGGCGCCTCACCGGCGGCGTACCTGCGCAGCCGTCGCGCCGAGAGCTTCCGTCGCGCGCTGCGTGACGCGCGCACGGTGAGTGCGGCCACCTTCGATGCCGGCTATGCGGCATCCAGTCGCGCCTACGCCGACGCCACCCACCACCTGGGCATGACACCCAGCGTGTACCGGCGTGGTGGCGAGGGGGCCACGATCCGCTGGGCCGCCGCCGACACCCCGCTCGGGCGGCTGGTGATCGGCGCCACCGACGTGGGCCTCTGCTGGGTGTCGCTGGCGGCCAGCGACGCGGTGCTGGTGGGCGAACTGGCCGCCGAGTTTCCGCGGGCCACCGTGGTGCCCGACGAGCGGGGCGCGCTGGCCCCGATGCTCGAGGCCGTGCTCGCGCGCCTGCGGGGAGACGCTGCCGCGCTGGCGGTGGCGGTGGACCTGCAGGTGACCGCCTTCCAGCAGCGCGTGCTGGACGCGCTGATCGCCATTCCGTTCGGCGAGACGCGCAGCTATTCGCAGATCGCCGCCGCCGTCGGCAAGCCGGGTGCGGCGCGGGCCGTGGCAAACGTCTGCGCGACGAACCGGGTGGCGGTGGTGATTCCGTGTCACCGCGTGATCCACTCCGATGGCACGATGAGCGGTTATCGCTGGGGCAATCAGATCAAGAAGGCGCTGTTGCGGGTCGAGGGCGCGAACACGCCCCGCGGCGACGGCGCGCCGCCGGCGGCGGTCCGTCGCCGCGTCACGCGCTGATGGCCGGTCCGTCCGTCGTGCCGCCCTGGTCGCGGCGCGTGCGCATCCCGCTGCCAGCCGACGTCGACGTGCGATGGACGCTGCGGTACCTGGTGGTGCGCACGGTGGACTCGCTCGAGCGGATCGCTGGCGCGCAGTACCTGCGGAGCGTGCGCGACCACGCCAGCGGCCGGCACCTCCTCCTCGACCTGGCCCACGATGCGGATGGCCATGCGCTGCTGGCCCGCACCCGTCCCGCGCTGCCGGCGGCGGAGATCCGTGCGCTGGTGGAACGCAGCTTCGACCTCACCACCGACCTCGCCGCATTCCGGGCGCTGGTGATGCGGGACCGTGTGCTGGGGCCGATGCTCCGTGCGCGTCCGGCGTTGCGCTTGCCGCAGCTGCTCGACCCGTTCGAGGGGCTGATCCGCGCGGTGCTCGGGCAGCAGGTGAGCGTGGTGGGTGCGAGCACCATGACCGACCGGCTCGTGCGCGCGTTCGGCACGCCGCTGGCCGCGCACGACGCGGGTCCACCGATGTACGGCTTCCCGTCACCGGCGGTGCTGGCGGAGGCCGGTGCGGCAACGCTGCGCACCATCGGGCTCACGAACGCGAAGTCCGCGACGCTGCACGGCGTGAGTGTCGCTGTCGCGACCGGCGCCATCGACCTGGAGGCGCTCCGTGGCGCGCCGACCGACGAGGCGGAGGCGACGCTGGTCGCGCTCCCGGGCATCGGGCCGTGGACGGCACACTACGTCCGCATGCGCGCACTCGGTGACCGCGACGCATTTCCGGCCGCCGACCTCGGTGTGCTCAAGGCGATGGACAGCGCCGGCATCGCACGGCGGGACATCCTCGCGCGGGCCGAGGCGTGGCGCCCATGGCGCGCTTACGCCACGCTGCACCTCTGGGAGTCACTCGGAAAGCGCGAGTGACACCGGCGTGGTGCCGTCAGGCGCGCGAGCGGAGCGGCGGCATCACGACCAGCACCACGCCGAGCAGCGTGATCACAGCCGCCACCAGCATCAGCCCGGTGATGGACTCGTGCCCGATGGAGGCGCCGAGCAGCAGCGCGACGATCGGGTTCACGTAGGCGTACGTCGCGACGTGTGAGGTCTTCGACACCCGCAGCAGCCAGATGTAGGCGGTGAAGCCGAGCAGGCTGCCGAAGAGGATCAGGTACCAGAACGCGGCCCACGACCGGACCGAGATGGCGGCGAAGTGCACGTCGCGCCAGGCACCGGTGACGGTGCAGGCGATGGTGAGGAAGGCCCCGGCGACGAGCATCTGCAGCGCGCTGCCCATGAACGCGTTGGCGGGGCGCGGCAGCTCGCGGCCCAGCACGGAACCGGCACCCCAGCTCATGGCACCGAGCAGCACGAGCCCGACGGCGGCGGTGTCGATGTCGGCCGCGCCACCGCGCAGCGCCGCCACGATGCCGGGACCGGCGAGCAGGCCGAGCCCCGCGAGGCCGAGTGCCAGCCCGATCCACTCCTTCACCAGCGGCGGGCGCCCGCCGGGCCGGACGCTGGCCACGAGCACGATCCACAGCGGCGTGGTGGCGACGACCATGCTCGAGAGGCCGCTGGGAATCCGGTGGGCGTTGTACGCCACCATCCCGTTGCCGATCACCAGCAGCATGAACCCACCCAGCACGCCGCCCTTCCAGTGCGCGCGCTCGGGTGCCGGCGTGCCGGAGAGCCGCAGCACGGTGTAGAGCACGACCCCGGCCAGCGAGTGCCGTGCCGCGATCATCGGCCACGGCGGCATCGTCTCGGAGGTGATCTTCATCCCGAGGTAGGTACTGCCCCAGATGACGTAGAGTGCCGCGAACGCCGCGATCACCAGCAGGCGAGGGGGGGGAGCCGGTCGCTCGTGGGGCATGCCACGAAGCTAACCGGCCCGCGAAGCGCTCAGCTGATGACGCGCGTGGAGAGCGGCGTGAGGCGTTCCGGCGTGTTGCGGCCGTTGCCGCGCTGGCCGTGGCGCGCGAGGTACGGCATCACGTCGGCCGGCGGGAGCGGCGGGGAGAAGAGGTAGCCCTGCCCGAACTTGCAGCCGAGCTTCGCCAGCACCGCGTGCTGCGCCTCGCTCTCGATGCCCTCGGCCACCGTGCGCAGGCCGAGCGAGTTGCCGAGGGCGATGACGGCATTGGCGAGCGCGCTCGCGCCCGGCCCGTCGGCCACGCCCTCGACGAAGCTGCGGTCGATCTTCAGCACGTCCACCGGGAAGCGGTGCAGGTACGAGAGCGACGAGTAACCGGTGCCGAAGTCGTCGATGGCCAGGCGCACGCCGAGCGCCTTGAGCGAGGTGAGGATGCCGACCGTCTCCTCGCTGTTGGCGAGCAGCGTGCTCTCGGTGAGCTCGAGCACGAGCTGGTCGCGGCGGAGTCCCGCCACGCGCAGGGCGTTGGCGACGTCGTCGATGAGGTGCTCGTCGCCGAGCTGTCGCGCGGAGAGGTTCACGGTGACCGTCACCGGCAGCAGCTCGGGCAGGCTGCGGCTCCAGTGGCGGGCATGGGCGCAGGCGTGCAGCATGACCCAGCGACCGATGGCCACGATCAGCCCGGACTGCTCGGCGATCGGGATGAAGTCGGCGGGCGGGATGCGGCCGCGGCGCGGGTGGTCCCAGCGCACCAGCGTCTCGAGGCCGGTGACGGTGCGCGTCTCGAGGTCCACGATCGGCTGGTACTCGAGCTGCAGCTCGTCGCGCTCGATGGCGTAGCGCAGGTCGGCGAGGAGGTCGAGGCGTTCCACCACCTCCTCGTGCATGTGCGAGGCAAAGCGCTCGACACGCGCCTTGCCGCGGCGCTTGGCGAGGTACATCGCGAGGTCGGCGTTCCGCAGCAGGTCCTCGCCCGCCTCGGTGCCGGAGTTGATCGCGACGCCGATGCTGGCGGTGGAGAACGCCTCGCGGTTCTCGAGCGAGAACGGGCGGGCGAACGCCATCGAGATGCGCTCGGCCACGTGCATCGCCTCCTCGCCGTCCTCGTTGCATCCCTCGAGCAGCACCGCGAACTCGTCGCCCCCCAGGCGGGCAGCGGTGTCGCCGGCGCGCAGGCAGGCCCGCAGGCGGTCCGCGCCCTGCATCAGGAGCGAATCACCGGCGGCGTGGCCGAGCGAGTCGTTGATCTCCTTGAAGTCGTCGAGGTCGAGGAAGAGCACGGCCGTGCGGCGGCCGTCACGGGACGCCCGCAGCAGTGCCTGCTCCACGCGGTTGGTGAAGAGGGCGCGGTTGGCCAGCCCCGTGAGCTCGTCGTGGAAGGCGCGGTGCACGAGCTGCTCCTCGAGCGCCACGCGGTGCGACACGTCACGGGTGGTCAGCACCACCCCGCCGACGGTGGGGTCGGCGAGCAGGTTCACGGCCACGTTCTCCACGCGGCACCACGCCCCCGACGCACTCAGCATGCGCCAGTGCGTGGTGGCGGCCTTGCTGCCGGGCTTCGCGGCATCCGCGAGGAAGCCGAGCATGGGCACCACGTCGTCGGTGTGCACCAGGTCGCGGAGCGGCTTGCCCTCCATGTCCGCGATCTCGTAGCCGAAGACACGGTTGATCGCCGGGCTCACGTAGCGGATGGTGTCGGCGCCGTCGATGATCGTGATGAGGTCGGTGCTGTGCTGCACGAGCGACCGGAAGCGCGTCTCGCTCTCGGCGTGGGCGCGCGCGTTGCTGCGGCGCGCGTTCTCGCGCACGCTCACGGCCTGGCGCGCGATGACCATCAGCGTCATCAGGAACATCGCGCCGATGAAGGCGGTGATCTCGTGGTTGCCGGCGCGCAGCGAGAGGTCGGCCAGCATGGCGGCGCCGAGCACCACCGAGGTGTACGGGACCAGCGTGCTGCGGATCGCGGTGTCGGCACCGGCCGCTGACTGCGGGGCCGCCTCCACGGGACGGGTGTTGTACTCCATCAGGAGGCCGAGCAGCAACAGTGCGCGCCCGATGCACTCGATGGCGGTGGGTACGGCGGTGCCGGCGGTGATGTGCCATGACTCCACTGCAGTGCTCGCGAAGGCGAGCACCAGGCCCAGCCCCATCAGCGCGACGCCGCGCCGGTCCCCGCGACCGCCCAGCCGGTTCCAGACCGCTGCCACACTCACCACGCCGAGCAGCTCCAGCCCCGGCAGCAGCAGCAGCCCCGGCGACGTGCGCAGCCAGTGCACCACATCGCCCGTGGGATTCGAGAGCCGCATCAGGTACCAGGACAGCATGGCACCGAGGAAGAGGATCGCACCCACGTCGAGCGCGAACTTCAGGCGCTCCACCGGCCGGCGGAAGCTGGAGCGGAAGGCGAGCAGTCCTGCCACGGCCAGGGGCGCCGCCACCACGTGGCAGATCATCGTCCAGGCCGCGAACACGTCCGGCACCGTCACGAACGGCATCAGGCCCCACGCCAGCGCGGCCAGCGACTGGCAGACGAGCCCCAGCCCCACCAGGCGCCAGGCCGGTCGTGCCTTGCCCTGCCACTCCGCGCCGGCATTGAAGAACGCCACGATCGCGCTGGCGACGCTCGCCATCACCAGCCAGGCGTCACCCGGTGCCGAGCGGTGGCGCGGGTCGAGGGCGATGGCGACACAGGCCACGAACGACATGCCGATGGCGAGGATCGTGAGCCAGCGCGTCCAGCTCGACCAGCCGGTCCACGGCAGTCGCGTGCGCACGCGGTGGTGCCCGGTGCGTGTGTCGGGCGTGCGCCGCAGCGCGTCGAGGTCCGCCGCGTGCTGGCCCGGCTCCGCCGCCGGCGCCGGCGTCCGCCGGCGCAGGGCGCGGGCGTTGCTGAGCGCGGCCGGCTCGTTCGGCTGCCGGTTGCGCAGGATGCTCACCGCACGCCCGCAGCGGAATGGTCCAGCACCTGCGCCATGCGCACCGCCGCAGCGCGCAGCGCCTCCGCCGGCGCGATCAGCGAGACCCGGAACCAGCGCGCGCCGGCGTCGCCGAAGGCGAGGCCGGGCGTGATCATGACCTGTCCATCCATCAGCACGCGCTGCACCGCGTCCCACGGCTCGAGGCCGTCGGGGAGCGGCAGCCAGGCGTACATCGCGGCCTGCGGCGGCGTCACGTCCCAGCCGAGGCCGCGCAGCGTGTCATACAGGACGTCGCGCCGCTCGCGATAGGTGGCCACGATCGGCGGCAGCAGGGTGCGCACGTTGTCGAGCGCGTACGCCGCCGCGTGCTGGATCGGCATCGACACGCCGTAGCCCACGTTCGCGCGGTAGGCCAGCAGCGCATCGAGCGCGTCGGCGCGGCCGGCCACGAAGCCCACGCGCATGCCGGCCATGTTGAACGACTTCGAGCAGGAGTGGAACTCCACCGCGACGTCACGGGCCCCGGGCACCTCGAACACGCTCGGTGCCACGTGGCCGTCGTAGGTCAGCTCGGAATAGGCGAGGTCGTGCAGCAGCACCAGGTCGTGCCGGCGCGCGAACTCCACCAGCTCGGCCATGCCGGCCAGCGTCGTCACGGCGCCGGTGGGATTGTTGGGATAGTTGGCGATCAGCACCCGGGCGCGTGTCAGCACCTCGGCGGGGATGCTCTCCAGGTCGAGCTGCCAGCTCCGGGCCGGGTCCATCGGCACCAGGTGCACGTCGGCGCCGTGCATCAACGGCGCCCGCAGGTACACCGGGTAGCTGAGCGCCGGGGCCAGCACGGTGTCGCCGGGCCCGCAGAGCGTGGAAAGCAGCTCGGCGATTCCCTCCTTCGAGCCGGCCAGTGCAACGATCTCGCGTTCGGGATCGAAGGTCACCCCGAACCGGGCCGACATGAACCCGGCCGCCGCCGTCAGCAGCCGCGGGCTCCCGCGAAACGGCGGGTAGGGATTCATGGGAGCCGTGAGTGCCGCCTCGCGCAGGGCCTCGATGACGAGGGCCGGGGGCGGCTGGTCGGGACTGCCGATGCCAAGATCCAGGAAGTCGTGCCCGGCGGCGCGCGCCGCCTGTTTCCGGCGCTCGAGCTCGGAGAACACGTACGGCGGGATGGTGGCCAGCGTCGGCAGGATGTGGACGGGCACGGGAGTGCGGTGGAGGAACGTCCGGAAGGCGGGTGGGCACCAGGCCGGACGGGAACGCAGATGGGTGGGGCCGTACGGGTGCGACGCGCTGCCGCACACGCTCCGGTTGACGAACAATGACGATCCACGGACGCCGAGGAAAGCTCCTCGTCGTCCGAACAAATGAGACGCGCTGCGGTAACCGGCCGGGTTTCGTGAACCCGGCGGCGGCAGTTTTCGTTGGATCGGCATGTCGCGCGCCCGTCCTTCGGAGTATCGGTCCCTCGGGGGCCGGCACGACCGACACTTCCGGGTCGTCGCCGGCCACCGGACCGGTGTGGTGTCGTGGTGACCGCGCGGGCGGGCGCCTGCGCGGTCGTCCGACGGCTCGGCCCCTCCGGTACGGGGTATGTTCCGCCATGCGTGTGATCCAGATCCTGCTGCGTTGCCTGCCGCTGCTCCTGAGCTTCCGCCGCGACCGGCACCGCTGGCTGGTGGCGGGGCGCGGGGCGGTCCGGACGCCGGCGTTCCATGACGCCCGGGCCGAGCAGCTGGTGCACGTCCTCGCGAGCCTCGGCCCGACCTTCGTGAAGCTGGCCCAGCTCTTCGCGGGGCGGTCCGACATCATCCCCGAGCCGTACGTCAGCGCCCTCGGCACCCTCACCGACCGGGTGCCGCCGGTGCCGGCCGACCGGATCCGGGCCAGCCTGATCGACAGTTACGGCGCCCCGCCGGAGACGGTGTTCGAGCACTTCGACGTGGAGCCGCTGGCGGCCGCGTCGCTCGGGCAGGTGCACCGGGCGCGGGTGGACGGGCGGGAGGTGGTGGTGAAGGTGCTGCGCCCCGGCGTCGAGCGGCTGGTGTCGGGTGACATCCACGCGGCCCGCCGCATCCTCGACCTGGTGGCATCGCGCCTCAACCCGCCGCACGTGGCCGGCCTGCGCACGGTGCTGGACGAGTTCGAGCGCCGCGTGGCCGACGAGATGGACTTCCGGCAGGAGGCGCGCTACGCCACGCAGGTGCGTGCGAACTTCGCGAAGAACGCGGCGATCCGCGTGCCGGAGGTGCTGGACGCATACACCCGGCAGCGGGCGCTGGTGCTGGAGTTCATCGACGGCCGTCGCGTGGACCAGCTGGGCGACTGGATCTCCACCGGCCGTGTGCGCGCCGACGACGTGCTGCGCTCGGTGATGGAGCTGTACGTGCAGATGATGCTGGTGGACGGGCTGTTCCACGCCGACCCGCACCCCGGCAACGTGTTCGTGGACACGCAGGGGCGGCTGACGCTGCTGGACTTCGGCATGGTGGTCGAGGTGCCGGTGGAGACGCGCCGGGTGCTGGTGCAGACGGTCTTCGCGTCCATCCGCGGTGACGTGGAGAAGGTGGTGGACGGGTTCTACGCGCTGGGCCTGATCGAGCCGGGCGCGGACCGCGCGATGATCGTGACGATGGCGGGGCAGCTGATCACGCTCGCCAACGAACGGACCACGGCCACCGAGCGGATCGAGCGGCTGACGCGGCTGGCCGACGAGGTGATGGCGACGCTCTACGACTTTCCGGTGCTGCTGCCCGGCAACATGGTCTACTTCGCGCGGACGGCGGCGCTGATCGAGGGGCTGGGCGTGCGGTACGACACGCACTTCAATGCGATCCGCTTCGCGACGCCGATCGTGGTGCGGTTGCGGCGCGAGATCCTCTCCTCGCTGGGGGAGCCGCTCGGCGGGGCCCCCGACATGGCCACGGCGCTCGGGGCCACGCTCGGGTCGCTGGTGGCGATCGCGCGCCGCGCGAGCCGGGATGCCGTGGCGACGCTGGCGTCGCAACTGCTGCCGGCGCTGGCGTCGCGCTCCCGCTAGCGCCGCGCGCCGCGCGGGTCAGCTGCGCGGCAGGACGATCGTGCGTTCCACCGCGATCGCGCCGGGAATGTCCGGCATGATCGAGTCGAGGGAAGTCGGCGCCGACTGCTGCGTGATGGCTGCGGTCACGGGCTGGTGCGCGGCGTGCATCGCGGCCAGCGCCATCGGCGTGCCCAGGGCACTGGCCTTGTTGCCGATCAGCGGACCGGTGAGGGCCTTCTGCGGCTGGCCCGTGCGCTGCGCCCCGAGCTCGCCCACCAGCAGCATCTCGGCGATCTGGTACGCCGAGATCGGGCGCGAGTACAGGTATCCCTGGCCGAAGTCGCAGCCGAGGTTGCGCAGGTCCCACTCCTGCTCGGCGCGCTCGATGCCCTCGGCCACCACCTTCAGCTTGAGCGAGCGGCCAAGGGCCACCACCGCCGAGGCGAGGGCGCGCCCGTTCGGGCCGTGGTCCATGCCCTGCACGAAGCTGCGGTCGATCTTGAGCACGTCCAGCGGATACTGCGAGAGGTAGCCGAGCGACGAGTAGCCGGTGCCGAAGTCGTCGATGGCCAGGCGGACGCCGAGGGCGCGGATGCGGTGCAGCAGCGCGAGGGTGTCGGTGCTGCGGCCGACGAGCATGCTCTCGGTGAGCTCCAGCACGAGGCGGTCGGCATCGAGGCGGCTCTGCTGCAGCGTCTTCTTCACGATCTCGATGAAGTTGCCGTCCACCATCTGGCGCGCGGAGAGGTTCACCGTGATCGTGACCGGCTGCTGGCCGGGCGGCACGGGCCAGTTCGCGGCCTCGGTGGCGGCGGTCTTCAGCACCCACTCGCCGATCTCGACGATGATGCCCGTCTCCTCCGCGAGCGGGATGAAGTCGGCCGGCGACACCATGCCGCGGTACGGGTGGTTCCAGCGCACCAGCGCCTCGGCGCCGATGATCTGCTGCGTGCCCAGCTCCACGATCGGCTGGTAGACCAGCGTGAGCTCGTTGCGCTCCAGTGCCTTGCGCAGGTCGGCCTGCAACTCGATGCGGTCGAGCACCGCCGCATGCATGCCGCTCTCGTAGAGCACGGCGCAGGCCTTGCCGCGGGCCTTGGCATGGTACATCGCCACGTCGGCGTTGCGCAGCACCTCGTCGGCGGACTGCTGGGGCTGCGCGCGCGCGATGCCGATGCTGGCGTTCAGGTCCACGTCCTTGCCTTCCACCTGCAGCGGGCGGGCGAGGGCGGCCGAGATGCGGTTGGCGACATCCATCACCTCGCCCTCACCGCGGGTCTGCTCGAGCAGGATCGCGAACTCGTCGCCGCCGAACCGGGCGGCGGTGTCGCTGTCACGCAGGCAGGTGCGCACGCGGTTGGCCGTCTGCACCAGCACCGCGTCACCGGCGGCGTGGCCGAGCGAGTCGTTGATCTCCTTGAAGTTGTCGAGGTCGAGGAAGATCACCGCCACCTCGTCCTTCGTGCGCTCGGCGCGGGCGAGGCCGTGGGCCACGCGGTCCTGGAACAGCGCGCGGTTGCCCAGCCCCGTGAGCGGGTCGTGCAGCGCCTGGTGGCGCAGGTGCTCCTCGAGCGTGACGCGCTCGGTCACGTCGCGGATCGTGAGCACGATGCCGTTGACGTTCTGGTCGGCGAGCAGGTTGGTGGCCACCGTCTCGGTGCGCATCCACTCGCCGTCGGTGCGGATCATCCGGCAGCCGATGTGGGTGAGCGACGAGCTGCCCATCAGCGAGGCCGAGAAGTGCGACTCGTAGGCGCCGCGGTCGGCCTCGTGCACCAGTTCCGCGAGGGTGCGGTTCACCATCCGGTCGGCCGAGGTGCCGAACACGCGCTCGGCGGCGGGGCTGACGTAGCGGATGATGCCGAGCGGGTCGAGGATCGCGAACACGTCGGAGGAGTGCTGCACCAGCGAGCGGAAGCGGGCCTCCGTCTCCTTGGCCGTCTGCTCCACGTAGAGGCGCATGTTCTCGCGCACGGCGGTGAGCTGCCGGGCCATCACCAGCGAGGTCAGGACCACCGCGCCGACGACGAGGTCGGTGATGTGGTACGTCTCGCGCAGCGCCATCACGAACAGCAGGCCATAGCCCATCGCCACCGCGACATAGGGCACGATGCTGAAGCGGGCGCGGAGCAGCGCACCGCGGGCGACGATGGTGGTGCCGCGTGCGTCGGCCCAGCCCACCACGCAGCCCAGGCTCACCATCAGGTAGCCGCCGATGCGCAGCACGTCGGTGACCTGCGCGATCATCGGTGCGTAGCGCATGTTCAGCACGCTCCACATCGTGTTGGCCACGAAGCCGACCATCAGGCCGGTCGCGATCCACCACGAGCTGCGCCGCAGCGTGAGCCCCGGGTCCTGCAGCAGCATCGACGCCGCCGCGACCAGCGTGATCAGGTCGAGGCCGGAGTAGACCGTGTAGATCATGATGTCCTCGCGGCCGATGTCGCCGGCGAGGATGGGGCTCAGGATGAAGTGCCACACGATCATCGCGGCGGCGGACACCACCGTCAGCGCATCGAGCGTGAAGCGCGTGGCATCGGCCTTCGAGCGGCGGCCGCGGGGAAAGGTGATCACCGCCAGCAGCCAGAGCGGCGTGATGACCAGGCCCGGGGCGTGGCTCCAGCGGTCCCACATCGTGGTGCGGCCGATCAGCTCGAAGTACGTCCAGCCGCCGTCGGCAAGGGCCTGCAGCAGCAGGGCCAGCGACACGATCCGCCAGGCGTAGCGCGTGCGGCGGTCGGGGGTGCGACGCACCGCCTCGCCCGCGAACCACGCGGCCGCCAGGCAGGGCGGCACCAGCATCACGTGCAGCAGGATATTCGGCGCGTCGAACAGCATCATCGCTGCATACGCCAGCGCGTACATGATCGCACCACGCACGGACTGCTTCGCGCGCGGTTCGAGCGTGTTCAGGCGCTGCGCCGTCAGGAACAGCGGTGTCGGGAGCTGGGTCGAGGCCATGAAAACCGGATCAGACATGAACGGACCGCCCAGGGGGTGGAGGGCGGTCGCTTGTTCTCACCCCATGACATGTCTGGCCCGCTTTGGTCACAGCAAAGGCCGCTGCAAACGGGCGCGATGCAGGGTGTCTCCCGGGCCGCTCCCCGGTCGCCTGGCGGCAGGGACGCTCGCCCATGGCCGGGGGCCGGGAGCGTCCGCCGCGACCGGGGTACAACACCGCGCGGCGCCTGCGCGATATTCAGGCGAGAGACCTGTCCCGACCCCGGCCGACCCATGCCCCTGACCTCGCTCGCCCTCGCCGCCACCCTCGCGCTGTCCGCCCCGCTTGGCGATCCCTTCGCGGGCGCCGCGCCGTCGGTGCTCACCGGGGCTGCCGCACTCCGGCTGTCCGGCCGCGGCACCGTGACCGACCCGGTGCTCATCGACTGGCGGACGCTCGGCGGCATGAATCCCCAGACCGGGGCCGTGGTGCCGGCCCTGCGGGCGCTGAGCGGCCAGGTGGTGCGGATCGCCGGCTACGTGGTGCCGCTGGACGACGCCAGCCAGGAGGACGCGGAGTTCCTGCTGGTGCCGTACTACGGCGCCTGCGTGCACACCCCGCCGCCGCCGCCGAACCAGATGGTGCTGGTGGAGATGGAGGGGCGCCGCCGCGTCCGGCTCGACCTCTTCGAGGCCATCTGGCTCGAGGGCACCCTCGGGATCGACCTGGTGGAGAGCCTCTACGGCACCGCCGGCTTCACCATCAAGGGTCAGCGGGTCTCGCCGTACGTGAAGAAGTGACGCCGCCGGGGCAGCCCGGCGCCGCCATCGCGATCGACTCGCTGCAGTTCGCGTATGGCAGCGGGCCGCGCGTGCTCGACATCCCGCAGCTCAGCGTGGCCCGCGGTGCCCGCGTCTTCCTGCACGGGCCCTCGGGCTGCGGCAAGACCACGCTCCTCGGCATCCTCGCCGGCGTGCTGCCCGCCACCACCGGCCGCGTGCGCGTGCTGGACCGGGACCTGGTGGCGATGAGCAGCGCGCAGCGGGACGGCTTCCGCGCCGAGTGTGTGGGGTACGTGTTCCAGCAGTTCAACCTCATCCCGTACCTCAGCGCGTACGACAACATCGCGTTGCCGTGCCGGCTCGATGCGCGCCGCCGCGCGCGCCTTGGCGCCGTGCCGCTCGACGCGGCCATCCGTGACGTGGCGGCGCAGCTCGACATCACCGCACTGCTGCACCAGCAGTCCACCGCGTTGAGCGTGGGCCAGCAGCAGCGCGTGGCCGCGGCGCGCGCGCTGCTCGCCGCGCCGGAGCTGGTGATCTGCGACGAACCCACGTCGTCGCTGGACACCGACCGCCGCGACGCCTTCCTCGCGCTGCTGGCGAGCAGCGTGGAGCGGGCCGGCGCCACGTTGCTGTTCGTGAGCCACGACGCGGCGCTCGGCGCCCGCTTCGACGTGCAGCTCTCGCTGCCGCAGCTCAACCGCGCCGCCCGGAGTGATGCGGCGTGAGGATGCTCCTCTCCCTCGCCTGGCGCTCGCTGCGCAACCGTCCCGTCACGTCGATCCTGACCGTCGCGGCGGTGGCGCTGAGCATCACGCTGCTGCTGGGCGTGGAACAGGCACGGCGCGGCATGCGCGAGAGCTTCACCGGCACGATCAAGGGGACCGACCTCGTGGTCGGCGCGCGTGGCGGCACCCTCCAGCTGCTGCTCGGTGCCGTCTTCGGCATCGGCTCACCCACCGGCAGCGTGCCGTACCCGGTGTACGAGCAGTGGGCGAAACACCCCGCCATCCGGTGGACGGTGCCGCTGGCGATCGGTGATTCGCACCGCGGCTACCGCGTGATCGGCACCACGCCGGCGCTGTTCGAGCACTGGCGGTACCGGAGTTCCGGGCGGCTGACGTTCGCGCAGGGCCGGGTGATCGGCGGGGCCGGCGACGTGGTGCTGGGCAGCGAGGTGGCCGAGCGGCTGGGCTACACGCTGGGGGCGGCGGTGACGGTGGGGCATGGCCTCAATGCCGTGGAGGGCCTCGGTGACCACGAGGCACACCCGTTCACAGTGGTGGGCATCCTGGCGCCGACGTTCACGCCGCTGGACCGCGCGCTGTTCGTGACGCTGGACGGGATCGAGGCGATGCACGAGGCGGGCGAGGTGCCGGGGCTGCCCGGGGCCGGGGCGCCGCCCGCGATGCCCGGCGCGACCCCGCCGGTGATGCCGGGTGCTCCCGCCGCGCCGCCGGCCAACGTGTTCGAGGACCAGCCGAAGGCGCTCAGCGCGTTCCTGGTCGGCACCCGCACGCGGTTCGAGACGCTGCGCCTGCAGCGTGAGATCAACCAGTACAAGGCGGAGCCTCTGACGGCGGTGATCCCGGGCGTGACGCTGGCCGAGCTGTGGAAGACGCTCGGCACGGTGGAGGGGGGGCTCCGGCTGGTGGGGGCGCTCACGATCGTGGTGGGGCTGATCGGCATGCTGGTGGCGCTCTATTCGTCGCTCGAGGCGCGGCGGCGCGAGATGGCGGTGCTGCGCGCGGTGGGGGCACGCCCGTCGATGATCGTGTCACTGCTGGTGCTGGAGAGCGGGCTCCTGACGCTGCTGGGCTGCGCGCTTGGCGTGGCGCTGGTGATGGGGGGCTTCGCGCTGGCGCAGGGGGTGATCGAGTCGAACACCGGTGTGCACATCGCGGTGCAGGCGCCGGGGGCGCTGGAGTGGGCGTACATCGGGGTGGTGCTGACGGCGGGGGTGCTGGTGGGGCTGGTGCCGGCGTGGCGGGCGTACCGGAGCTCGCTCGCGGACGGCCTGAGTCCGCGACTCTGAGTCCGCGCGGGCACGTTGACTCTGTCCCCTTCGCGGCCGCCTGACTCAGAGTCAGCGGTGGTTCCGTGACTCAGAGTCCGAGGCGGCGGCGCGACTCTGAGTCCCGGCGTTACAGAGTGCGCGCATTTGGCGGGGTGGCGCCGGGGGATTGCAGACAGTGCGTGACCAATCGAGGCGCGCGTCCCACACTGTGCGACCTCGACAGTGGGATCGCTGCCACACTCCCGTCCGTTTCTGTCGCCGGTGCCTCGTGGTGCGACATCACTTCCGGACGCTCCGGTCCCCGGCGGGCTCAGCCAAACCCTTGCACGACAAGGTGTTAGCGTGTGACGAGTGGTGCCGGCGCTGCCAGCCTCCGCCAATTGTCCCGCTTGGCACTCGCCATGCCCTGAGTTCAGGTGCAAAGCGTTCGCGTAAGTGCCGGAGCGGCGGAGAGTAGCGGTGTTCTGGCGCGATGAGGCGCCGCTAGCATGCGCGTGCACGAGCGATCCCGAGCGCTTTGCCGCGCGACGGCGGGTCGTCTCCCCTCGGGGAGGCGGCCCGTCTTTTCGTGCGCGCCAGTGGAGCGGGTCGCGAGCGCCGCCCGTGCCGGCGCCTGGAGCCGGGCAGAGGATGCGCGCCGGCAACGGGGGTGCCGCGCCGACCGTACGACGGGAAGATTCGTGCGTTCACTCCTTCGCGAGGCTTCATGTCCTGGTCCGTCCGTCGATTCACCGGCACCGTCGCGCTGACGGTGCCTGCGCTGCTCACCGCCCAGCGGCCGGTGGAGGCGCCCACCGCGCCGAACGCCATGGCCCGGCCCATCGCGCCCGAGGAGTGGCCGGCGTGGGTGCGCCGCACCCCGGTCACCGATCCGATGCTGCTCCGCATCATGGAGGAGGGGATGCAGCGCTCGGAGGCGGGGGCGCTGGCACAGGTCCTCACCGACTCCGTCGGGCCGCGGCTCACCGGCTCGCCGGGGTTCACGGCCGCCGGTGACTGGCTGTTGCGCAAGTACGCGGAGTGGGGCATCACCGCGCGAAAGGAGGCGTACGGCACCTTCAACGGTTTCCGCCGCGGCGTGACGCACGTGGACCTCGTGGCGCCGCGGGTGCGCACGCTCGAGGCCACGATGCTGGCGTGGAGCCCCGCCACCAACGGCGCGGTGACCGGCGACGTGGTGGTGCTGCCGCAGTTCGAGTCGGCGGAGTCTGCACACGCATGGCTGATGGCCACCCGTGGCAAGTTCGTCATGATCAACGCCCCGAACCTGAGCTGCCGCACACCGCAGCAGCTGGCCGAGTTCAGCACGCCGGCGTCGCTGGCGGCGCTGCGCGCCGGACAGGATTCGCTGCGCGTGAGCTTCAACAACCGCAACGTCTCGGCCGCCGGCCTGCAGGACAGCCTGAAGGTGTACGGCGCCGCCGGCGTGGTCACCTTCGGCTGGTCGAACTATCCGGGCATCAACAAGGTGTTCGGCACGCCGCGCCAGCAGGTGCCGACGTTCGACCTGAGCTGCGAGGATTACGGGCTGGTGTACCGCCTGGCCTCGCGGAACCAGGGGCCGAAGCTCCGCGTGCAGCTCGAGAGCGAGTTCCTGGGTGAGCAGCCGGTGGCGAACACCATGGCCGAGATCCGCGGCACTGGCCGCACCGCCAGCGAGTACGTGATGCTCTCGGCCCACCTCGATTCGTGGGAGGCCGCCAGCGGCGCCACCGACAACGCCACCGGCACGGTGACGATGCTCGAGGCGATGCGGATCCTGAAGAAGGCGGGCTTCAAGCCGAAGCGCACCATCCTCGCCGGTCACTGGGGCGGGGAGGAGCAGGGTCTGAACGGGTCACGCGCCTTCGTGAAGGACCACCCGGACGTGGTGAGCGGGCTGCATGCGCTGTGGAACCAGGACAACGGCACCGGCCGGATCGTGGGGATGGGCGCGAGCGGCCTGGTGAGCGCGGACACCGTGATTCGCGGCTACCTGTCACAGCTGCCGAGCGACTTCACGCAGTGGATCCGCTACTCCGGTGTCGGGGTGCCGGGCACCGGTGGCACCGACCACGTGAGCTTCGTCTGCGCCGGCGCACCGGGCTTCGGCCTCAATGCACTGGGCTGGGACTACGGCTTCACCACCTGGCACACGAATCGTGACACGTACGACAAGATCGTGGTGGACGACCTGAAGCAGAACGCGACGCTGGTCGCGATGCTGATATACCTCTCCAGCGAGGATCCGACGTTCATGCGCCGGGTGAAGCGCGACCCGCTGCCGAACGGCCCGAGCGGTTCGCCAGGGGCCTGGCCGAGCTGCGTGGACGGGATGCGGAACACCAGCGGCTACCGGCGGTAGTACAGGATGCGTGGAGGGGAGTCCACGCAAACCTCCTGGGTGGGAGTATGCGGGGTCGGTTGCCGAAAGGTGGCCGGCCCCGTGTGTTTTCCCGGTGCCTGCGCGGCGGATGCACGCGCCGCGCCGCCGTGCGGGCACGTCGCGCAGACATACTCACACACACACTCACACACACAACACACGCAGCGTGCGCGCGACCGGCGCATGCGCACGCAGCCAGGGAGGCAGGATGCCGCAGCAGACCGAGTGGTGGCAGCGCGGGCCGGTGGAAGGTGTGCAGCCGCTGCTGCAGCCGGTGGCGCACATCGTCCTGCAGGTGGGTGAGACCACGCACGAACTCGTGGCGGGGCTCGACGAACCGGGATGGAACGCGCGTCCCGCCGGTGTGGCCTCACCGGCGTTCCACGTGCGGCACATGACCGGTGTGCTCGACCGGCTCTTCACGTACGCACGCGGGGAGGGACTCTCGCCCGCGCAGTTCGAGGCGCTGCGTGCCGAAGCTTCACCGCTCGCGTTGGATGACGTGCCGGCGCTGATGGCGGCGTTCGATGCACGTGTCGCTGCTGCGCTGGCCGAGCTGCGCACCATCGACCCGGCGATCCTCGGTGACTATCGCGCCGTTGGCCGCGCGCAGTTGCCATCGAGCGTGATCGGCTGCCTGGTGCACGGCGCGGAGCATGCGATGCGGCATGTGGGGCAGCTCTCGGTGACCGTCCGCGTGCTCCGCGACGGCGCCGGCGCGCCACCGGCAGGGGCTGCGGCGCCGACGTAGATTCCGGGATGCGCATCCTCTTCGCCGAAGACGATCGTCCGCTGCGCACCTCGATCAGCCGTGGCCTGCGCGAGGCGGCGTACGAGGTGGAGCAGACCGGCACCGGCACCGGCGCACTCACGCTGGCGGACGAGGGGCCGTGGGATGCGGTGATCCTCGACGTCCTGCTGCCCGGACAGAGCGGGATCGAGGTGTGTCGGGCCATCCGGGCGCGTGGCGACCGGGTGCCGATCCTGATGCTGACCGCGCTCGATGCCGTGGAGCATCGCATCGCCGGCCTCGACGCCGGCGCCGACGACTACCTCGTGAAGCCGTTCGACTTCGGTGAGCTGCTGGCGCGGCTGCGCGCGCTCACGCGGCGCGGATCGGATGCCCTCACGCCGACCGTGGTGGTGGGCGACCTGGTGATCGACATCGCGCGCCACACGGTGCAGCGCGGTGAGCGCCCGATCACGCTCACGGCCACCGAGTTCGCGTTCCTGCTGGTGCTGGCCCGCAGCGCCGGCCGGGTGGTGAGCCGTGCCGACCTGATGGCGAGCGTGTGGGAGGACCACCGCAGCACGTACTCCAACATCATCGACGTGTACGCCAGCCGGCTGCGCCGCAAGATCGACGACGGCGAGGCGGTGCCGCTGTTCACGACGCTGCGCGGCACGGGTTTCGTGCTGCAGGCACCGCCGCCGGCGGCCGCGGGGAGTGTGCCCTCGCGCGCGCCCGCCCGCCGGCGCCAGCCCCGTCGCGCGGACTGACCGGTGCCACGCTGGCCCACATCCCTGCGCTGGCGACTGACGGTCCGCTACACGATCCTCCTCGCCCTGCCGCTGGTGGCCTTCGCGCTGGGGTGCTACATGCTCGTCGCCCGCACGCTGGAGCGGCGCACCGATGTGTTCATCACCGATGCACTGAACGCCTTCTCGCGCGAGCTGCGCGCGGAACGGCGCAGCGACCAGGGCGCCATCGCCGCCATCCGGCAGACGGTGGAGGAGGTGCGGTTCCGCGCGCTGAACATCGCGATCGTCGACAGCAGCGGTCACGTCATCGCGACCTCCGGGCGCATCGAGGAACCGGCCGACCTGGCCCTCGAACGCCCGGCGACCGACCTGTTCACCGACACCCTGCTGGCGCAGCTCCGCCAGCAGGAGCCCGATGTCGTCGCGACCACCGTGCGCAGCGCCGGCGGCCAGGTGCGGGTGCTGGCGCGGCCGCTGGACCTCGGCGTGGGTACGGGGCGCTTCGTGCTGATGGGGGCGTACTCACTCGACGAGATCACGGCGGTGATCGACGGCATCCGCCGCGCCTTCCTCATCTCCATCCCGGTGCTGCTGCTGATCGCGGCGCTGGGCAGCCACGCACTTGCCAACCGCTCGCTGGCCCCGCTGGCCGCCATGTCGGCGCAGGCCTCGGCGATCACCGTGCGCAACCTGCACGAGCGCCTGCCCGTCACGGGGGGCGACGAGCTGGTGCAGCTGGCGACGGTGTCGAACGGCCTGCTCGACCGGCTGGAGGAGGCGTTCGAGCAGCAGCGCCGGTTCGTGGCGGATGCCTCGCACGAGTTACGGACGCCGACCGCCGTCGTGAAGACCGAGGCCGACGTGACCCTCTCCCGCCCCCACCGCGACGAGGAGGAGTACCGCGCCTCGGTGACGGTGATGCAGGACGCGGCGCACCGCATGTCGCGCATCGTCGCCGACCTCTTCCTGCTGTCGCGCGCCGATGCCGGCCACCTCGTGATGAAGTCGGAGCCGCTCTACCTGGACGAGGCGGTGCAGGACGCCACCCGCGTGCTGCGACGGCTGGCGGCGGAACGCGGGGTGGAGATCGTGGTGCACGAGCTGAGCGAGGCGCCGCTGGTGGGGGACCGCGACCTGCTCGGGCGGCTGGTGCTGAACCTGCTCGACAACGCCGTGAAGTACTCCCCGCCAGGGGGCACGGTGGATGTCTCGCTCACGCACGATGCGGCTGGCTACGCGATCCGCGTGCACGACCGCGGCCCGGGGATCCCGCCGGAGTCGCGGGAGCGGATCTTCGAGCGCTTCTACCGCGTGGATGCGGCCCGCTCCCGCGCCGACGCGAGCGCGACCAGCGGAGCCGGGCTGGGCCTCGCGATCGCGCGGCGCATCGCGGTGATGCACGGCGGCGCGGTCTATCTGGAGCATTCGCGTCCCGGTGACACGCAGTTCCTGATCACCCTCCCTGCCGCCGGGCTCGCCACGTCGGGGTGAGCGGTGGGTGACGATACCGATCAGGACCGTTGAATCGCGGTGTCTGGACCGGAGATTGCGTGGTATGTTATTCCAAGCAAGGAAAATCGACCTTCGCCTCCACTGTAGCGCCGGCGTCACACCGCACCCGGCTGCTGGGGAGAAGGGCGGGCGGCGCGATGCGGTGCCGCGGAGATGCTCGAGCGGACACGACTGGGCATGGCTGAATCGCGGCGCTGGTGGCACGATGCGTGGGCTGGTGACCGGGATGCGTCCGACCTCGCCATGCGCAGCGAGCACCGGCTTGCCCGCAGCCGATTTGCCGTCGTGCTCATGTTCACGGTGTACGGCGTTGCCGTGGCACTGCGTGAGCCGCGCGGCACGACGTACTGGGGTGCGATTCCGGTCAACCTCACCTGCCTCGCGCTCGCCACGGTGGTGCTGGTCATCACGCGGCGGGGCCAGCGGCCCACCTGGCTCGCCACCGCGACGGCACTGGGCGACGTCACCATGGTGTCGCTGCTGCACCTGCTCGAACTGCTCCAGGGCACGCCGTCGGCAGCGCTCAACGGACGCATCACCTTCACAGCGTACTTCTTCGCGCTGCTCGGCACCTGCGTGCGCTGGGATCGTCGCATCGCCGTCGCGGCCGGCGCGATGGCGGCGGCGCAGTACGGCCTGATCGTGCTCGCGGGGGCGCGGTCCTGGCCGGCGACGGTCACCCCCGACATCGTGCGCTACGGCACCTTCGACGCCGGCGTGCAGGTGGAGCGGATCCTCACGCTCCTGCTGTTCGGCGCGGCCTGTGCCTCGATCGCCCACTGGGCCACGAAGCTGAAGGGGTTCGCGACCACCGACCAGCTCACGCGCCTCATGAACCGGCGCAGCTTCGAGGAACGCATGCGCGACGAGCTCCTCATGGCGTGGCGGCGCCGGTCGGACCTGGGCGTGGTGATGATCGACATCGACCATTTCAAGCAGGTGAACGACATGCACGGGCACCACGCCGGCGACCATGTGCTGCGTCAGGTGGCGACGATGCTGCGGACCTCGGTGCGCCGCACCGACCTCGTGAGCCGGTGGGGCGGTGAGGAGTTCGTGATCGCCTTCCTCGACGCCTCGCTGGTGCAGGCGTCGCACGAGGCGGAATCGCTGCGGAAGGTGGTGGAGGGCACGCCGGTGACGCTCTCCAACGGCGAGGTGGTGCGCATCACGCTGTCGATCGGCGTGGCGGCGGCGTCGGGCGAGGGGTTCGACTTCGACACCCTGGTGCGGGCGGCGGACCAGCACCTGCTCTCGGCCAAGCGCGAGGGCCGGAATCGGGTGGTCACGGCCGGCATGCCCGCCGCGGTCTGACCGTCGCGGGCTACTTCGCCCGGAACGCCGCGATGGCGTGGCGGGTGAAGTCCGAGAGCACCAGCGTCCCGCTCAGCCGCGCCCGCTCGGCGAGCAGTGCCGGCCAGTCCTCGGTGCCCTGCCAGGCAACCCCCTTCATCAGGCGCATCGCGTCGGGATTGGAGGAGGCCAGGGTGGTGGCCAGCGCGGCCAGCGCGGCATCCATGGCCGCCGCGTCGTCGAAGAGGCGGGCGTACAGCCCGTGCCGCTCGCACCAGTCGGCGTCGCGCCAGTCGGCGTCCACGGACATGGCCATGAACGGCCCCATCCCTATGCGGCGCGCGATCACCGGTCCCACCACGAACGGCCCGATGCCGACGGCCAGCTCGCTCAGCTTGGCCGAGGCGCTGCGCACGGCGACGGTGTAGTCGCCGGCGGCGGCGATGCCGATCCCGCCCCCGGCGGTGCGGCCGTGCACCCGTACCAGCACGAACTGCGGGGTGCGGAGCATGGCCAGGATGACGGCCGCGAAGCCGCTGAAGAAGCGCTCGCCCTCGTCGGGGTCGGCGATGCGCACCAGTTCGTCGAAGCTCGCACCGGCGCAGAACGGCCCGCTCCCCTCGCTCCGGAGCACGAGCACCCGCACGTCCGGGTCCTGCCCGACAGCGGTGATGGTGCCGGCGAGGTGCTGCAGCAGCGCGCCCGGCAGCGAGTTCCCCTTCGGATGCCCGAAGGTGATGGTGCCGACTCCCGCCGACACGTCGACGGAAACGGTTCCGCCGGCGACGGCGTTGTACCCGGGCCTGTTCTCGTTGTCCATCCGGCCAAGCTACCGCCTGCACGCCGGCAGCGTCCATTGTCCGGGGTGGGCTCACCCGTACATTTCCGGCATGACCCAGACACGCGCGATTGACGCCACGGCCGAGGATCCCGCAGCCGTCGCCGCCTTCGAGGCCCGCATCGCCCGCGGCGAGAGCATCGAGCCGAAGGACTGGATGCCGCAGCGGTACCGCCAGCAGCTGATCCGCATGATGTCGCAGCATGCGCACAGCGAGATCGTCGGCATGCTGCCCGAGGGGAACTGGATCACGCGCGCCCCGTCGCTGCGCCGCAAGGTCGGCCTGATCGCGAAGGTGCAGGACGAGGGCGGGCACGGCCTCTACATCTACTGCGGCGTGGAGACGCTGGGTGTGGATCGCAGCGAGGTGATCGGGCAGCTGCTCGACGGGCGCGCGAAGTACTCCAGTATCTTCAACTATCCCACGCTCTCGTGGGCCGACATCGGCGTGATCGGCTGGCTGGTGGACGGGGCGGCGATCGTGAACCAGACGGTGCTGGCGAAGGCGTCGTACGGGCCGTATGCGCGGGCGATGATCCGCATCTGCAAGGAAGAGAACTTCCACAAGCGCCAGGGCTACGAGATCGTGGCCACGCTGGCGGCGGGCACGCCGGCGCAGAAGGCCATGGTGCAGGATGCGGTGAACCGCTTCTGGTGGCCGTCGCTGATGATGTTCGGGCCGAGCGACACCGACTCGCCGAACACGGCGGAGCTGATCCGCTGGCAGGTGAAGCGGAAGACGAACGACGAGCTGCGCCAGCGCTTCGTGAACCTGACGGTGCCGCAGGCGGCGGCGGTGGGGCTCACGCTCCCCGACCCGGCGCTGCGCTACGACGAGGCGACGGAGGACTGGCACTTCGGCGAGATCGACTGGTCGGAGTTCCACCAGGTGGTGCGGGGCAACGGGCAGTGCAACCGCGAGCGCCTCGAGGCGCGGCGGGCCGCGGAACGGGAGGGGGCATGGGTGCGCGAGGCCGCGATGGCCTACGCCGCGAAGCAGCGCACGAACGACACATCGGCCGCAGCGTGACGCCGGCCGGGAGCCAGTGATGAGCGCGAACACGGAGGTGTCGGCCCAGGCCGCGACGATCCCCGCAGACGGCCAGTGGCCGCTCTGGTAGGTCTTCACGCAGAGTGAGCAGGGGGCGCCGCACGAGCATGCGGGGTCGCTGCACGCGGTGGATGCCGAGCAGGCGATGCAGAATGCGCGCGACGTGTACGCGCGCCGCGGCGGCGTGATCTCGCTGTGGGTGGTGCCCGGTGGCGCCATCACGGCCTCCAGCCCCGGCGATGCCGGCCCGCTGTTCGATCCGGGCGCCGACAAGGCCTACCGTCACCCGCAGTTCTACCGCGTGCCGCGCGGCGTGCGCGTCTTTTGAGCAGCGCGCCGTTTTCCGTGGTGCCGGCCCCGGCACCCCCCGTGCATGCGCTGCTCGAGTACCTGCTGCGGCTTGGCGACGACCGCCTGGTGCTTGGCCACCGGGTGAGCGAGTGGTGCGGGCACGGCCCGATCCTCGAGGAGGACATCGCGCTCGCCAACGTCGCGCTCGACCTGATCGGGCAGGCCACCATGCTGCTCCGCCTCGCCGGCGAGGTGGAAGGGCAGGGGCGTGACGAGGATGCGCTGGCCTACTGGCGCGAGGCGGTGGAGTTCCGGAACTGCCTGCTCGTGGAACAGCCGAACGGCGACTTCGCGCAGACGATCGTGCGGCAGTTCCTGTTCGACGTGCAGGCGGTGGTGCTGCTCGACGCGCTCACGCGGGGCACGCACGCGGGGCTGGCCGCCATCGCCGGCAAGGCGGTGAAGGAGGCGAAGTACCATGTGCGCCACAGCGGCGACTGGATGCTCAAGCTGGGCGACGGCACCGAGGAGAGTCACCGCCGGGTGCAGCGCGCGCTGGACGACCTCTGGCGCTTCACCCCGGAGCTGTTCGCCGTGGATGCGGTCGACCGCGAGATGATCGCCGCCGGGATCGCGCCGGATCCGGTGGCCCTGCAGGGGCAGTGGCTGGCCATCGTGCGTGACGTGCTCGCGCGTGCCACGCTCGTGCTGCCCGCCGACGCCCCGCCCGCCGCCAGTCCGCGCGGGGCCCGGCAGGGCGCCCATTCGGAACACCTGGGGCACCTGCTGGCCGAGATGCAGATCGTGGCACGGTCGCACCCGGGCGCCACGTGGTAGCGGCGTGAGTGGCGGCGGGGCGGGTGGCAGGCCCGCCGCGGCGATCCCGACGCGGGACGAGATCCTCGCCATCCTCGACACGGTGAAGGATCCCGAGGTGCCGGTGCTCAGCGTGCGCGACCTGGGTGTGGTGCGCGACGTGACGGTCGGCGAGACGGGCGCCATCACCGTGACGGTCACGCCGACCTACTCCGGCTGTCCCGCGATCCTCGTGATCGAGCAGGACATCACCGCCGCGATCATCGCCGCCGGCCACGGCCCGGTGACCGTGCGCACCACGTTCACGCCGGCGTGGAGCACCGACTGGATCTCCGACGACGCCCGTGCGCGCCTCAAGGCCTACGGCATCGCCCCGCCCGGCCGCACCGAGCAGGGCGGCCTGGTGCAGCTCATGCGCGCACGGCGCACGGTCCAGTGCCCATTCTGCGATTCACTCGAGACGGAAGTCCGCAGCGAGTTCGGGAGCACCGCATGCAAGTCGCTCTGCTGGTGCCGGTCCTGCCGTCAGCCGTTCGAGGAGTTCAAGGCGATCTGAGTGGCAAGCGCAACGGCTTTGACGCAAAGGCGCAGAGTGCGCGAAGGACGCAAGGAGTTCTGCCCTTGGGCCAGCGTCGGCTGAACACGAAACAGAGTTGTCGAGGGGAACCGCGGTGGCAGTTGCAGTTCCCAGAGCATATGCGATGCCCGACGTTACGCCGACGAGTGAAGCCCGCGCAGACCCCTTTGCGTCCTTCGCGCCCATTTCTCCTTTGCGTCGAAAGAGTTCGGGATGCCTACGTGCGCAACAGCGCATCGATGGCCGCACCGATGCGCGCGGCGTCAGGCAGGACCGCAGCGAGCAGCGATTCGTGGTACGGCATCGGCACGTCGCGCACGGCGAGCCGCTCGATGGGGGCGTCGAGGAACCAGAAGGCGTCCTGCGCCAGCACCGCCGCGATCTCGGCGCCGAAGCCGGCGGTCAGGGTGTCCTCGTGCACGACGAGGCACTTCCCGGTGCGGCGGACGCTCTCGAGGACGGCCTCGCGGTCCCAGGGCGCGATGGTGCGCAGGTCGAGCAGGTCCACTGCGCCGGGGAACTGTGCGGCGGCCTGGGCGCAGCGGTGGACCATCGCGCCCCAGCTCACGACCGTCACGTCGTCCCCGTGGAGCAGGCGGCTGGCGCGGCCGAACGGCAGCACGTAGCTGTCGCCGGGGTAGCGCGCGCTGCCGTCGCTGGTCATCAGCAGCGAGCGGTGCTCGAAGAAGATCGTCGGATTGCCGCTGCGCATCGCGGCGCGCAGCAGGCCGCTGGCGTCGGCGGCGTTCGACGGCATCGCCACCTGCCAGCCCGGCGTGTGCGCCCACGTCACCTCGCCCGAGAGCGAGTGCCAGGGGTCGCCCACGTCCTTGCCGAAGCCGCCCGGCATCCGCACCACGATCGGCGCGCAGAACTGGTTCGCCGTGCGCCAGCGCATCGTGCCGCAGTTGTTGAGCTGCTCGTGCGCGGGGTCGGCGTACTTCCGGAACTGGATCTCCGCCACCGGCACCAGGCCGTTCACCGCCATGCCCACCGCACGCCCGATGATGCCCTCCTCGGAGAGGCTGGTGTCGAACACGCGATCGGCACCGAAGCGCTTCTGCAGCCCCTCGGTGACCAGGTGCACGCCTCCCTTGCGCCCCACGTCCTCGCCGAACACCAGCACCCGCGGGTTCGCGGCCAGCTCCGACGCCAGCGTGCGCCGGATCGACTCCGCCACGCGCACCATGTCGCCGTCGGCATCGGGCACGTCGGTGGCGGGCAGCAGGTCGCGCTGCGCCGGCGACTGCCCGCCGAACGCGCGCACGTCGGTGTCACGCGGCGGTTCCTCGTACACGAAGCGATGCACGTCGGCGGGCTCGGGGGTGCGCCGCTCGCGGGCGGCCGCCACGCCGGCGTCCACGTCGCGCGCCACCTGCTGCTCCAGCGCCGCCCACTCGGCGTCCGACAGCAGGGCCGGCACCAGGTGTGCTCGCAGCCGCGGCAGGGGATCACGGGCGCGATCGGCCTCCACCTCGTCATCCGAGCGATACCCCTTCTGGTTGTCCGGCCCGGAGTGGCTCGACAGGCGCGGCACGGTGAGCCGCACCAGCGCCGGCCCGGCGCCGCTGCGCACGTGCGCCACGCACTCGGCCAGCAGCGGTGCGGCGTCGGTGGGCACGGAACCGTCTCCGCTGCGCACCAGCAGGTTGCCGAACGACGCGAGGTTGGCGCTGATGTCGCCGCCGGGCGTCTGCATCCCGCCCTGCACCGAGATCCCGAGCCCGTTGTCCTCGATGTAGAAGAGCATCGGCAGGCGCAGCGTGGTGGCCATCGTCAGCGCCGACCAGAACCCGTTCGTCGCCACACTGGCATCGCCACCCAGCGCCACCGCGATGGCGCCGCCGTATGAGGCGTCGCAGAGCGTGTCGCGGCGGTAGAGGATGGACTGCGCCCAGCCGGCGGCCGGCGTGTACTGCGCGCCCACGTCGCCGGCCATCGGCAGCACCGTCACGCCGTTCCATCCCGGGCGATTGCAGACGACGCCGATGTCGCGGCCATCACTGAAGCCGCCGGCACGTCCCAGCGGGCTGCCGTGTGCGTCCTCGATCGACAGTCCCACCGAGAGCAGCACCGGCCGCGACCGGTAGTAGGCGCCCACGCCATCGTGCGGGTGCCCCAGCAGCGAGCCCAGGATGCACTGGCTCATGTCGTGACCGCGGGCCGAGAACTGGTACAGCACCTGGTGTGCACGCGGCACGCTGGCGCGGTTCCGGTTGAGCGCCTCCTCGAGGTCGTCCAGCGCGCGCGACACCAGCGTGTGGTACGCGATGCGGTGCCAGTCGAAGCGGGTGTCCACCGGCGGGCCGGCGTGGCCGGCATGGGCGCTGTCTGCTGCGGCGTGCGTCAACGGAATCGGGAAGGGGCGGCGGAGCCGCGTCGGCGCGAAATCTGGGCACGCGCGCCCCCTGCCGGGAGGCGCAGACGGCGCGGGTCGTGCCCGATGCACGGCCGTATATTGCACGACGCGCATCGCGGCGGCATGCCGCGGTCCCCCCGTCCCTGCACCGCCACTCGGTTCCCGATGGACTCCGACCTGATCCTGACCGCGCTGGCCGATGGCGTCATGACCATCGCGCTCAACCGTCCGCAGGTGCTCAACAGCTTCAATGCCGAAATGGCCGCGTCGCTGCAGGCGGCGCTGGCCACGGCGGCGGCGGATCCTGCGGTGCGCGCCGTCCTGCTCACCGCCAACGGCCGTGCCTTCTGCGCCGGCCAGGACCTGGCCGAGGTGCTCCCTGCGGCGGACGGCACCATGCCCGACCTCGGCGCCATCGTGCGCCGCGACTACAACCCGATCATCCGCGCCATCCGTTCACTCGAGAAGCCGGTGGTGTGTGCCGTGAACGGCGTGGCGGCGGGCGCCGGCGCCAACCTGGCCCTGGCGTGCGACATCACGGTCGCGGCCGAGGGGGCGTCGTTCATCCAGTCGTTCTCGAAGATCGGCCTCATTCCCGACAGCGGCGGCACGTTCATCCTGCCGCGCATCGTGGGCGCGCAGCGCGCCGCGGCACTCACCATGCTCGGCGACAAGCTGCCGGCGAGCACGGCGAAGGAGTGGGGACTCGTGTACGACGTGGTGCCGGCGACCGACCTCGCCGAGCGGACCCGCGCCCTCGCGCTGCGGCTGGCCGCGATGCCGACGCGCGGCCTGGGGCTCACCAAGCGTGCCTTCAACGCCGGCCATGCCCACACCCTCGACGAGCAGCTCGCGCTCGAGGAGACACTGCAGCGGGAGGCCGGCGCCACCCGGGACTACGCGGAAGGGGTGCGCGCCTTCGTCGAGAAGCGGACACCGACGTTCGAGGGCCGGTGAATGGCTGACCCGGGGCTGGTGATCGGCGTGGTGGGGGCGGGCGCGATGGGCAGCGGGATCGCACAGGTGGCCGCGATGGCCGGCCACCGCGTGGTGCTGGGTGACGCGCACGGCGACGCGCTGCAGCGGGCACGGGCCGCCATCACCGTGGCGCTGATGCGTGACGTGGCGAAGGGCCGCATGGCCGACACCGCGGCCAGCGAGGTGCTCTCGCGCATCACGGACGCCGGTGACCTGGCCATGGGACACGGGGCCTACGCGGAGTGCGGGGTCGTGATCGAGGCCGTGGCCGAGGACCTCGCGGTGAAGATGACGCTCTTCGACGCGCTCGAGCGCGAGGTGACGCCGGACTGCATCCTGGCCACCAACACCTCGTCGCTCCCCGTGGCGGCGATCGCCGGCCGCTGCCGGCACGGCGCACGGGTGCTGGGCATCCACTTCTTCAATCCCGCCGTGGTGATGCCGCTGGTGGAGATCATCCCCGCCATCACCACCGATCCGTCGGTGACCACGCGCGCACGGGCGCTGGTGGATTCGTGGCGGAAGGTGACCGTGGTGGCGCAGGACACGCCGGGCTTCATCGTGAACCGCATCGCGCGGCCGTTCTACGGCGAGGCCCTGCGGCTGCTGGAGGAGGGCATCGCCGACGTGCCGACGATCGACTGGGCGATGCGCGAGATCGGCGGGTTCCGCATGGGCCCGTTCGAGCTGATGGACTTCATCGGGCACGACATCAACTTCGCGGTCACGCAGAGTGTCTACGACGGGTTCTTCCAGGACCCGCGCTACCGGCCGTCGCTCACGCAGCAGCGGCTGGTGCAGGCGGGGTTCCTGGGCCGCAAGCGCATGCGCGGGTTCTACGACTACGCCGACGGGGCCGTGCGGCCCGCCGCCACCGAGGATCCCGTGCTCGGGCGCGCGATCGTGGACCGGGTGCTGGCCATGCTGGTGAACGAGGCGGTGGACGCCGTGTACCTGCGCGTGGCATCACCAGCCGACATCGAACTCGCCATGACGCGCGGCGTGAACTACCCGAAGGGCCTGCTGGCGTGGGGTGACGAGGTCGGCCCCGCCGCCGTGCTCGCGCGGCTGGATGCACTGCGCGACGAGTACGGCGAGGATCGCTACCGCGCCAGCGTGCTGCTGCGGCAGCGCGTGCGCGATGGCCGGGCGCTGCTGGCATGAGCGCCCCACGCACACCGGCGCAGGAGGCCCGCACCGCACAGGTGCTCGCGGCCATGCTGGAGACGGATGCCTTCAGCCGCTGGCTCGGCATCCGGGTGGTGTCGGCGGGTGCGGGCCGCAGCGAGCTGCACATGCACATCCGCCATGACATGGTGAACGGCTTCGGCGCCGCGCACGGCGGGATCACCTACTCGCTGGCCGACAGCGCGCTGGCGTTCGCATGCAACGGCGGCGAACACGTCACGGTGGCGGTCGACAACCAGGTCTCGTATCCCGCGCCGGTGCACGTCGGTGACGACCTGGTCGCGACCGCCGAGGAGGAGTCGCGCGGCGGGCGCCTGGGGTTCTACCGCGTGACCGTCCGCAACCAGCACGGCACCGTGGTCGCGCTCTTCCGCGGCACGGTCTATCGCACCAGCACCCTGCACCCCACCGGACCCGCATCGTGACCGACGCCTTCCTCGTCGATGGCCTCCGGACGGCCATCGGGAACCTCGGTGGCCAGCTCAGCGAAGTGCGCGCGGACGACATGGCGGCGCACGTGATCGCCGCGCTCGTCGCGCGCCATCCGTCGCTCGACCCGGCGCGCCTCACCGACGTGATCCTCGGCTGCGCCAACCAGGCCGGCGACGACAACCGCAACGTGGCGCGGATGGCGGCGCTGCTGGCCGGCCTGCCGGTCACGGTGCCCGGTGAGACCGTCAACCGACTCTGTGCCTCCGGGATGAGCGCGGTGGCGAACGCCGCGCGTGCCGTGCAGGTGGGTGACGGCGACCTGTACATCGCGGGCGGCGTCGAGAACATGACCCGCGCGCCGTACGTGCTGTCGAAGGCGGGCAAGCCCTTCGCCCGTGACATGGAGCTGTTCGACACCAGCCTTGGCTGGCGCTTCGTGAACCCGCGGATGCGTGCCGCACACGGCGTGGACTCCATGGGGCAGACGGCGGAGAACGTGGCGGCGCAGCACGGCATCTCGCGGGCGGACCAGGACTTGTTCGCGCTGCGCTCGCAGCAGAAGGCCGCGGCGGCGCGCGAGGCGGGGCGGTTCGTGGCCGAGATCAGTGCGGTGGAGATCGCCCAGCGGAAGGGCGCGCCGAGGGTCGTCGACACCGACGAGTTCCTGCGGCCGGAGACGACGCTCGAGATCCTCGGGAAGCTCACGCCGGCGTTCCGCACGGACGGACAGGGCTCGGTGACCGCGGGCAACGCCTCGGGATTGAACGATGGCGCGGCGGCGTTGCTCATCGCGTCGGCGGCGGGCGCGCGGGCGATCGGTGCGGCGCCGATGGCGCGCATCGTGACCACGGCGGTGGCCGGCGTCGAGCCGCGGGTGATGGGCATGGGCCCGGTGCCCGCCACGCAGCTGGCGCTGGCGAAGGCGGGACTGACGCTGGCCGACATCGGCGTGATCGAGCTGAACGAGGCGTTCGCGGCCCAGTCGCTCGGCTGCCTGCGCGCGCTTGGCCTGGCCGATGACGACGCCCGCGTGAATCCCAACGGCGGCGCGATCGCGCTCGGGCACCCGCTGGGGATGAGCGGGGCGCGGTTGCTTCTGACGGCCGCGCACGAGCTGCAGCGCACGCAGCAGCGGTACGCCCTCGCGACCATGTGCATCGGCGTGGGCCAGGGCATGGCCACCATCCTCGAGCGTGCCTGATGGCGAACATCTTTGCGTTCGAGGCGTGGGTCCCGGTGGTGCACGCGTCGGCGTACGTGCACCCCAACGCCACGGTGACGGGCAACGTCATCATCGGCCGCGACGTGTACGTCGGGCCCGGGGCCGCGATCCGCGGTGACTTCGGCGGCATCGTGATCGGTGACGGCTGCAACGTGCAGGAGAACTGCACGATCCACATGTTCCCCGGCGTGACCGTGGTGCTGGAGGACGCGGCGCACATCGGCCACGGGGCCATCGTGCACGGCGCGCGCATCGGTGCGAATGCGCTGATCGGGATGAACGCCGTGATCATGGACAACGCCGTCATCGGGGCCGGCAGCGTGGTGGGGGCGCTGGCCTTCGTGCCGACCGGCATGCAGGTGCCGCCGCGCTCGGTCGTGGTGGGCAACCCGGCGAAGGTCGTGAAGGAAGTGAGCGACGAGATGCTGGCGTGGAAGTCGGAGGGCACGGCGCTGTACCAGGCGCTGCCCGCACGCCTGCACGCCACGCTGCGTGCCTGTGAACCGCTGCGCGAGGTGCCCGCGGATCGCGGCGTGCCCGCATCGACATACCGGAACTGGGGAGAGACCAAGCCGTGATACGGATGCAGAACTACGCGTACGGCGAGTGGGTGGCCGGCACCGGCGAAGGCACCCTGCTGCAGAATGCCGTCACCGGCGATGTGGTCGCGACCACGTCGAGCACGGGCCTCGACTTCAAGGGGATGCTGGAGTACGGGCGCACCGTCGGTGGGCCGACACTGCGCGCGATGACGTTCCACCAGCGCGCGCGCATCCTGAAGGCGTTGGCGCAGCACCTCACCGCGCAGAAGGACGAGTTCTATCGCATCTCGTCGTGGACCGGTGCCACGAAGGGTGACTCGTGGATCGACATCGACGGTGGCGTCGGCACCCTGTTCGCCTATGCCAGTCGCGGGCGGCGCGAGTTTCCCGATGAGACGTTCTTCGTGGACGGCGCCGTCGAGGGACTGAGCCGCGGCGGCACCTTCATCGGCCGGCACATCTGCGTGCCGATGGAAGGGGTGGCGGTGCAGATCAACGCCTTCAACTTCCCGGTGTGGGGGATGCTCGAGAAGTTCGCGACGTCGTTCCTCGCCGGCGTGCCGAGCATCGTGAAGCCGGCGTCGGTCGGCAGCTTCCTGACGGAGGTGGTGGCGCGGTCGATGGTGAGTTCCGGACTGCTGCCGGTGGGCTCGTTCCAGCTCATCCTGGGCAGCCCGGGTGACCTGCTCGATCACCTCACCTGCCAGGATTCGGTGGCCTTCACCGGCTCGGCGGCGACGGGCCTCATGCTGCGCAGCAATCCGTCGATCCTCGCCAACAGCGTGCGATTCAACCAGGAAGCTGACTCGCTGAACTTCTCGATGCTGGGGCCCGATGCGGCGCCGGGCACCGAGGAGTTCGACCTGTTCATCAAGGAAGTCTCGCGCGAGATGACGGTGAAGGCGGGGCAGAAGTGCACCGCGATCCGCCGCACGTTCGTGCACGAGAGCATGGTGGACGCGGTGAGTGCGGCGCTCAGCAGGCGGCTCTCCACCGTGACCATCGGCGATCCGGCACTCGACGGCGTGCGCATGGGCCCACTGGCCGGCCGCGCCCAGGTGCGTGACGTGCAGCAGAACGTGGACCGGCTGCGCAGTGGTGCGGAACTGGTGTTCGGTGGCAGTGACACGCTCACCGTGGTGGGTGCCGATGCCGGGAAGGGCGCGTTCTTCGCGCCGGTGCTGCTGTACAGTGGCGATCCGTTCGGTGGCACCCACTCGCACGACATCGAGGCGTTCGGGCCGGTGAACACCATCATGCCGTACAAGAGCGTGGACGAGGCGATCGCGCTGGCGAAACTCGGCAAGGGAAGCCTCGTCGGCAGCGTGTTCACCAACGACGATGCCGTCGCGCGCCAGATGGCACTCGGCACGGCGGCGTACCACGGCCGCCTGATGCTTGCGAACCGGCACAGCGCGAAGGAGAGCACCGGGCACGGGTCACCGATGCCCGGGCTTGTGCACGGCGGGCCTGGTCGTGCCGGCGGAGGCGAGGAGATGGGCGGCGTGCGCGGCGTGATGCACTACATGCAGCGCACCGCCATCCAGGGCTCGCCGCAGGTGGTGACGGCCGTCACGCGCGAGTGGAGCAAGGGTGCGACCGAGTTGAAGGACCGTATCCACCCGTTCCGCAAGTACTTCGATGAGCTGCGCATCGGCGAGACGTTCATCACCCATCGCCGCACCGTGACCGAGGCCGACGTGGTGAACTTCGCCGGTATCAGCGGCGACTATTTCTACGCGCACATGGACGACATCTCGGCCCAGGCCTCGCTGTTCGGCAAGCGGGTGGCGCACGGGTATTTCGTGCTCTCGGCGGCGGCGGGGTTGTTCGTGGATCCGGCGCCCGGCCCGGTGCTGGCCAACTACGGACTGGAGGGCCTGCGCTTCACCAAGCCCGTGTTCATCGGCGACACGATCCAGGCGCGGCTCACCTGCAAGCAGAAGACGCAGAAGGAAGACCGCGAGGGGCAGGTGCCGCAGGGGGTGGTCCACTGGGACGTGGAGGTCACGAACCAGGATGGGGAGCCGGTGGCGGTGTACACGATCCTGACGCTGGTGGCGCGGCAGGTGGACGCGTAACGGCGTCTTTTGCGCCTGTTGCGACTTTGTGTTGACCTGTCCCCAACGCCCGCCCGTGCAGCACCATCATGAAAGGAGCCTGGAATGCGCCGTCTTGCCGCCGTTGTGCTGCTCGCCTCACTCACCGCCTGCGGTGGTGACAGCACGCCCCTCCCGCCGATCAGCGTGGGACCCGAGTGGTTCCCGATGATGCTCGACACCACCGGCAACTTCGTGATGCGCCGACTCGGCATGTGGATCGACACCGCCCATGTCACCACCCAGCCCAGCGGCTACCTGCTGACGTCGCAGAAGATGCTGATGGACATGAAGCTGGGCGGCGTCTCCACCAGCATGCGTCTCAAGACCGAAATCGATTGCAGCGGCCGGCGCTACCGGGTGATCGGCATGGACAGCCTGGTCGCGTCGGTGAAGGGCAAGCCCATGTCGGAGGCCGATGCGCAGCAGGCCATGAAGGGGCAGGCGGCGAACACCGTGGACACGGTGTGGCGGGCGATCCCGCCCACGGACAAGGGGAGCAACGCCATGCTGGCGGTCATCTGCACGCGGACCGCGCCGGGGGCGGCTCCCGTCGCCGTTCCGGACGCCGCGCCACAGTGACGCTTCGTGACATGTGCCCCCCTTGCGAGGTCGGAATCGCGGTCCTAACATGGAGGACCGAAGAAATACCGAAGCAGTCTCAACCTGCCGGATCAGCCACGCGAGGCCACCATGTCTGATGTTTCCGCTCCCGCTGTCATTGCGCCCGAGGCGCTCCTCTCCCACTGGCAGGGCCACCGCCGCGTCACGCGCCGGGTGATCGAGGCGTTCCCGGCGGACGAGTTCACCACGCTGAGCATCGGCGGCATGCGGCCGTTCAGCGCCATGGCGCAGGAAATGTTGTCGATGGCCGTGCCGACGCTGCGCGGCATCCTCACCGGGGAGTGGGCGCCGTTCCAGCAGCCGGAGCCGACCACCCAGGCCAAGGTGCTGGCGGAGTGGGACGCCGCGACGGCCGAGCTCGACACGCTGTTCGGCCAGATCCCGCTCACGCGGTTCCAGGAGCAGATCGTGGCCTTCGGGCAGTGGCCCATGTCCGTGCACGACCTGATTCTTGGCGTGATCGACAACGAGATCCACCATCGTGGGCAGGGTTACGTCTACCTGCGCGCGCTCGGGGTCACACCGCCGGAGTTCTGGGTACGGGACTGACCTCCCCCGCTCCCTTGCGAAGGGGCTCGCGCGGCACGTAAGTCCCGCGCGGGCCCTCACCACCGGAGCGACGAAATGTGGCATCCCCGACCTGTCCGACGAGCGCTGGCGTGCTCCCTGCTCACCGCGCTCACCGTCGTTCCGGTGGGCCGCCTGTCCGCGCAGGCGGCTGCCGATACCACCCGTCGCACCGCCCCGGACTCGGACCTGCCGCTCATCCCCACGCGGCCGCTCCGGTTCACCACCGACGAAGGCACGTGGATGTCGCTCGACCTGTCGCCCGATGGCCGCACCATCGTCTTCGACATGCTCGGCGACCTGTACACGATCCCGGCCGCCGGCGGACCGGCCACACGCATCACCAGCGGCTCGGGCTTCGACGGGCAGCCGCGATTCGCACCCGACGGCAAGTCGATCGTGTTCGTCAGCGATCGCTCGGGCAGCGAGAACCTCTGGCTCGTCGATCCCGACGGAACGCGCGTGCGCGCCCTCACCCGCGGCCCGAACCAGGCCTTCATCTCGCCGGACTTCACCCCCGACGGCCAGTACGTCGTGGTCTCGAAGAACGCCGATCTCTGGCTCTATCACGTGGGCGGCGGCAATGGCCTCAAGCTCACCGGCACCACCCCCGCTGCGCCCGGCGGCGGGGGTGGCGGCGGTGCGGCGCCGGTGAATTTCATGGGCGCCACGGTCAGCCCCGACGGACGCTACATCTACGCCGGCGCCCGCACCGGTGCGGCCGGCTACAACCAGATGCTCGGCACCACGCAGGTCGTGATGTACGACCGCCAGACCGGCCGCCTCGCCACCCGCACGCTCAACCTCGGCACCGCGTTCCGGCCGGCGATCTCGCCCGACGGCAAGCAGCTCGCCTACGCCTCGCGCCAGATGGCCGTCACGGGGCTCAAGCTGCGGGACCTCGCCAGTGGCGATGAACGCTGGATCGCCCGTGACATCCAGCGCGACGACATCGAGTCGCGTGGCTCGCGCGACCTGCTGCCCGGCTACGCGTGGACGGCTGACTCGAAGGCCATCGTCCTTGCGCACCACGGGAAGATCTGGCGCCTCGACGTGGCCACGGGTCAGCAGGTGCAGGTGCCGTTCACGGCCGAGGTGGACCAGCGGATCGGCGAGCTCGTGAAGTTCGAGTACCCGGTGAACGACAGCGTGCTCACGGTCCGGCAGGTACGCGGCGCCCGCCCCTCGCCCGACGGCAAGCGCCTCACCTTCTCGGCGCTGGACCACCTCTGGATCATGGACCTGCCCAGCGGCACGCCGCGCCGCCTCACCACCTCCAGCGACGGGGAGCACTCCCCGGTCTGGTCCCCCGACGGCAGGTACATCGCCTATGTGAGCTGGAACGAGGATGGCGGCGACGTGTGGCGCGTGCCCGCCGCCGGTGGCCGTGCCGAGAAGCTCACGACGCAGACGGCGTTCTACGACGACATCATGTACTCCTCGAGCGGCAGCCGGATCGTGGCCGCGCGGGCCCCGCGCCAGCAGCGTGCCGTGATGAACGACGAGATCAACCCGGCGCTGGTGATCACGGACCTCGTCTGGCTGCCGGCCTCCGGTGGCGCCACGACGTTCATCACGTCGATCAACAACGCCGGCCGCCCGCACTTCACCACCGACACCTCACGGATCTGGATCTACGAGTCCGGTGATGGCCTGGTCTCGATGCGCTGGGATGGCACCGACCGCAAGGCGCACCTCAAGGTGACGGGCTACCAGTCCCCGAATGCCGGCCCGAACGCGCAGCCATCACAGGCGTCGGAGCTGCAGGTCTCGCCCGATGGCAGCCGCGTGCTGGCGTCGGTGAACAACCGGCTGTTCGTGGTGCCGCTGCCGGTCACCGGCGGCGCGACCCCGTCGGTCTCGGTGCAGCAGCCCACCGGTGGTGCGCTGCCCTTCCGTCGCCTCTCCCGCATCGGTGGGGACTTCCTCGGCTGGAGCAGCGACTCGAAGTCGGTGTTCTACTCGCTCGGTCGCGCGTTCTTCCAGTACGACCTCGCGCGGGCCGACTCGCTTGCCGCCGACTCGACCTCGAAGGCACCGGCGCCACCTGCGGGACGCGCCGCGGGAGCCACCGCTTCCGGCCCGAACAGGCCCGTGTACGACGCGGCGCGCACCGACATCACCATCACCGCGGCGAAAGACCGGCCCGCCGGCAGCGTGGTGCTGCGCGGCGCGCGCATCATCACCATGGCGGGTGACCGCGTGATCGCGCGTGGCGACGTGGTGGTCACGAACAACCGCATCGCCGGCGTGGGGGAGCAGGGCAGTGTGCCCGTCCCGGCCGGCGCGAGGGTCATCGACGTGGCGGGAAAGACGATCATGCCCGGGCTGGTGGACGTGCACGCGCACATGTGGCCCCAGTGGGGCGTGCACTCCCCGCAGCCGTACATGTACACCGCGAATCTCGCCTACGGCGTCACCACCACCCGCGATCCGCAGACCAGCACGGCCGACGTCGTGTCGTACGGCGACGCAGTGGATGCGGGGCAGATCATCGGCCCGCGCATCTATGCCACCGGGCCCGGCATCTTCGTGCAGGACGACATCACCAGTGCCGACGACGCACGCGAGGTGATGCGGCGCTACTCGGAGTTCTACCGCACCGAGACGATCAAGCAGTACATGGCCGGCGACCGCCGTCAGCGGCAGTGGATCGCGATGGCAGCGCGCGAGCAGCAGATCACGCCGACGCTCGAGGGGGGGCTGGACTTCAAGAAGAACATGACCGAGGCGATGGACGGCTACGCCGGCATCGAGCACACGCTGCCGATCGCGCCGATGTACAAGGATGCCATCGGGCTGTTCGCGCAGAGCGGCACCACCTGGACACCGACGCTGCTGGTGCAGTACGGCGGACCATGGGCGGAGAACTGGTGGTACGAGCACTACGACATCCTGGCCGACCCCAAGCTCACGCACTTCACGCCCTTCTCCGAACTTGAGCGTCGCGGCCTGCGCCGGTCGCAGTGGTTTCGCGACAGCGAGTACTCCTATCGCCTGTTCGCCGAGCAGGCGAGGAAGGTGGTGGAGGCCGGCGGCCGGGTGGGGCTGGGCGGCCATGGGCAGCTGCAGGGCCTGGGCGTCCACTGGGAGTTGTGGAGCATCGCCAGCGGTGGCATGAAGCCGATGGACGCGCTGCGTGTGGCGACGATCTTCGGCGCCGAGGCGATCGGGCTGCAGCGGCACCTCGGGTCGATCGAGGCCGGAAAGCTGGCCGACATCCTGGTGCTGGACGCGAACCCGCTCGACGACATCCGCAACACCAACACGATCGCGCTGGTGATGAAGAACGGGCGGCTCTACGAGGGGAGCACGCTGGCCGAGGTGTGGCCGCGGGCGAAGCCGTTGCCGCGGCAGTGGTGGATGACGAACGACGTCACGCCCGCGGCGTCAGGGGCACGGTAGTCCGGACGTCGTCGACACCGTTGACGACGCCCGCCACCGTGGCTGAACCGAACACCGCCGCAGCGCCGCGCGTCTCCGTGAGCCGGGGGAGGCGGACCGTGCGCATGGCGCGGCGGTCAGCCCCCCGCGCCCGGGAACTCCTTCTTCAGCTCCTCTGCCGTCCACGCACTCCGGCTGCCGATCTTGTCGCGCACGGCCTTGACCTCCGCTGGTGTGACCGGGCCGGCCGCGTTGCCCCACTGTGAGCGGGTGTAGGTCAGGACGTTGGCCACGTCGTCGTTGCTGAGCATGCCCCAGGCCTGCATGGCGCCGTTGTAGGCCTTGCCGCCGACGCTGATCTCACCCTGCAGTCCGGCAATCACGATCGCGATCGGCACCTGGGCGTCGCCCGTGAGCCATGCCGATCCCGCGAGCGGGGGGAATGTCCCCTCCACGCCGAGTCCGGTGGCCTGGTGGCAGCTGGCACAAATCTGTGTGTAGGTGGCGGCCCCCTTGTCGGTGGGGGCCGCCGCGTCGGTGGCTGGCGCGGCGGCGACCGCAACGGCGGTGTCAGCGGGCTTCGGCTCGCCACCGCCACAGGCAGTGAGCAGGGCGAGGGCGGCGAGCGTGACGGCGGTCGTGGCCGTGCGGCGCGGGCGGGCGGACAGGTCGGGTCGTGGCATGTCGGGTGTGGCTGTGGGACGTCAGGCAGGATCCGGTGACCGGGGGAAGTTAAATCGCATATATGGATGGGAATGTCAGCAATTCCCTCACAAATGTGCAGGCAATGGCGGACTATGCCACCGCGCGTGGCGCCGTACCTATCCCTCCGGGCGTGCCACCGCATCACGCACACGCTCCTCACACTGTGCCCGGAGAGTCCCACATGTCACGATTGCTCACCCAGGGGAAGGCCGGCCTCGCCGCCGTGGCGGTCTGTTCCGCCATCGTGCTCGCGTATGCCTGTTCCCCCACCGGCGCCACGAAGCCAAATACCGCACTCGTCGGTGGTGATGCCGCCCAGGCCGTCTATGTGGCGCCCGGCAAGTACGACGAGTTCTACGCCTTCCTGTCCGGCGGGTTCAACGGCCAGGTCGGTGTCTACGGCCTGCCGTCGGGGCGGCTGCTCAAGCTGATCCCGGTCTTCAGCCAGCATGCCGAGAACGGCTGGGGCTACAACGAAGAGACGAAGGAGATGCTCCGGACTTCCTACGGCATGGTGCCGTGGGACGACCTGCACCACACGGCGCTCTCGCAGACGAAGGGCGAGGACGACGGCCGCTGGCTCTTCGTCAATGCCAACAACACCCCGCGGGTCGCCCGCATCGACCTGACCCGGATGGAGACCGAGGAGATCATCGAGATCCCCAACGCCGCCGGCAACCACGCGTCGCCCTTCATCACGCAGAACACCGAGTACGCCGTCGCCTCGACGCGCTTCAGCGTGCCGATCCCGAACCGCGACATGCCCATCGCGGAGTACAAGAAGGGATTCCGCGGCTCGATCAGCTTCATCAAGGCGAATGAGCCGGGCAAGATGCGGATCGCCTTCCAGCTCCTCGTACCGGGCTTCAACTATGACCTGGCGCGTGCCGGGAAGGGGCCGTCCGACGGCTGGATGTTCTTCACCTCCTACAACTCCGAGCAGGCCAACAGCCTGCTGGAGGCGAATGCCTCGCGCAACGACAAGGACTTCATCGCCGCCGTGAACTGGAAGGCGGCCGAGCGCTGCGTGGCCGATGGCAAGGGGCAGACGATGGCGACCGAATACCTGCACAACGTCATGGACGAGTTCACGCGCACGGCCCGGGTGATCACCGAGACGAGCGTGGTCACGCTCGAGACGGCCGCGTGCCCCGGTGTGATGTACTTCCTGCCGACGCCGAAGTCACCACACGGCGCTGACGTGGACCCGTCGGGCGAGTACATCGTGGCCGGCGGCAAGTTGGCCACCGTGATCCCGGTGCACAGCTACTCGAAGATGATCGCCGCCATCGAGAAGAAGGACTTCGAGGGTGACGTCGAGGGCATCCCGGTGCTGCGCTATGCCAGCGTGCTGGCCGGCGAGGTCAAGAACCCGGGCCTCGGCCCACTCCACACGGAGTTCGATGGCAAGGGCTTTGCCTACACCTCGTTCTTCCTGTCATCGGAGATCGTGAAGTGGAAGCTCGGCACCTGGGAGGTGGTGGATCGCACGCCGACGTTCTATTCGGTGGGCCACCTGATGATCCCGGGCGGCGGCACCAGCAAGCCGGCGGGCAAGTACGCGCTGGCGATGAACAAGATCACCAAGGACCGCTACCTGCCCACCGGGCCGGAGCTGGCGCACTCGGCGCAGCTGTACAGCATCGAGGGCGACAAGATGCGGCTGCTGCTCGACTTCCCGACCTTCGGCGAGCCGCACTACGGCAACGCCATCGCTGCCAGCGTGATCCGCGACCGGCAGGTGCGTTTCTACTCGCTGAAGGAGAACCGGCACCCGCAAGTGGCCCGGACGGAGCGGGAGACGGGCATCAGCCGTACCGGCCGAGCCGTGCACGTGCGGATGGCCTCCCTGCGGAGCCACTTCTCGCCCGACAACATCGAGGGCGTGCAGCTCGGTGACACGGTGTACTTCCACGTGACCAACATCGAGCAGGACTGGGACATGCCGCACGGTTTTGCCATCACCGGGGCCAACACGGCCGAGGTGCTGGTGATGCCGGGTGAGACCCGCACCATGAAGTGGATTCCCACGCGAACCGGCGTCTACCCGTTCTACTGCACCGACTTCTGCTCGGCGCTGCACCAGGAGATGCAGGGGTACATCCGCATCTCCGAGCCCGGGTCGTCGGTGCCGTTGGTCGCCAACTCCGGGCGCGTCGGCCAGAACGTCGATGCCACGGTGGCAGCGGCCGCCGGCTCGCTCCCGAAGCGCTAGCATCCGGCCGGCGGTGGTGGCTCCGGCCACCGCCGCCCGGCCTGCCCCTTCCCCGACAGGTCCTGATGCCCCGCATCTCCCGCTGGCTCGTTGCCCTCGCCGCCCTGGCCGTCCTTGGCGTGTTCGTGTTCCCGCTGTGGCGTGTGACGCTCGAGGCGCCGCAGTACCCCGAGGGAATCGGGATGCTGATCCACGTGAACGGCGTGACCGGCGTGAACGAGCATGACCTCGACAACATCAACGGACTCAATCACTACATCGGGATGCACCGCATCGAACCCGATGCGATCCCGGAACTGCGCGTGATGCCATGGATCGCCGGTGCCATCGTGCTCACCGGGCTGCTGGTGGCGTGGCGGGGTACGCGCGGTGTCTACATCGGCTGGGCCACGGTCGTGCTCTCGACGCTGGCCGTTGGCGTCTACGACTTCTGGAAGTGGGAGTACGACTACGGCCACAACCTGAACCCCGACGCCGCCATCCGCATTCCCGGGCTCACGTACCAGCCACCGCTCTTCGGCTCGAAGCAGATCCTGAACTTCGTGGCCAACTCGTATCCCGACACCGGCGGCTGGATGCTGATCGTCGCCGGCGCGGTGTTCGGCCTGGTGCTGCTGCACGTGCTCCTGGCGCGGCGTCCGGGTGCGCCCGCAGCGGCGCCGCGCCGCCCGACGCTGGTCACCACGGCCGCGATGGTGGTCACGTCGCTGCTGCTCATGTCCTGCACCCGGCCTGGCCCGCGGCCGCTGGTGACGGGCACCGACGAGTGTGCGCAGTGCCGCATGATGATCACCGACCCCCGCTTCGGCGGCGAGGTGATCACCCGGACCGGGAAGGTGCAGGTGTTCGATGCGATCGAATGCCTGGCGGGCTACGTGTCCGCCTCCGACAGCGCGACGGTGCGCGAGGTGTGGGTGAGCGACTTCGAGCACCCGGGCACCTGGCTGCCGGCGGCCACAGCGCGCTTCGTCCGCGGCGCCACGATCGGGTCACCGATGGGGCGCTCGCTGCTGGCGCTCGCCCCGTCGGTGCCGGCGGACGTGGCCGTGCAGCGGTACGGTGGGCAGGCCAGCGACTGGGCCGCCATCGTGCGCGCATCGACCACCGGTGACAGCGCCACGCCGGCCGGTCACGCGCATGCCCATTGACCTGCGGCGCAGCGGCGTGCTGCTCGGTGCGGCACTGCTCGCGGCCGCGCCGGCCCAGGCGCGGCGCATCGAGGTGCGCGCCGGCCCGGGCGCACCGATCGCGCGTGCCCTCGCGGCAGCGCTGCCGCACGACACGCTGCTGCTGCGGCGCGGCACCTATCGTGAGCCCACCGTGCAGGTCACGCGACCCGTGACGCTGCTGGGCGAGCCGGGCACGGTGCTGGACGGTGAAGGGCAGCGCGCGCTGGTGATCGTGCGCGCCGCGCACGTGACGGTGGAGGGCATCACCTTCCGCCACACCGGCGTCAGCGGCATCGACGACCGCGCCGCCCTGCGGGTCGTGGACGCGACGGACTGCCGCATCGTCGGCAACCGTGTCGAGCAGGCCTTCTTCGGCATCTACCTGGCGCGGGTCACGCGCTGCGACGTGCGCGACAACGTCGTCAGTGGCACCTCCGGCGGCGAGATGGACGCGGGTAACGGTATCCACCTCTGGTACTCGCGCGACGTGCAGCTCACACGCAACACCATCGAGCACCATCGCGACGGCATCTACTTCGAGTTCACGCACGGCGGCGTGGCGAGGGACAACACCAGCCGCGAGAACAGCCGCTACGGGCTGCACTTCATGTTCTCGGACAGCTGCCGCTACCTGCACAACCGCTTCGAGCGCAACGCGGCCGGCATCGCGGTGATGTACACGAACCATGTGGAGATCAGCGACAACCTGTTCGCCGACTCGCGCGGGAGCGCCTCCTACGGGCTGCTGCTCAAGTCCATCTCCGACTCGCGCATCGAGCGCAACACGTTCCGGTCCAACTCGGTGGGGCTGCACCTCGAGGATGCGAATCGCAACCAGGTCACCGGCAACCGCATGGAGCGAAACGGCTGGGCCCTGCGGCTGATGGCCAGCGCCGACGACAACACCGTCGCACACAACGACTTCACCGGCAACGCCTTCGACGTGGTGGCGGTGGGTGACCGCAACAGCACCCGCATGCACGACAACTACTGGGACAACTACCGCGGCTACGACCTGGACCGGGACGGCACGGGCGACGTGCCGCACCACCCGGTGCGCTTCTTCGCGCTGATCGTGGAGAACAACCCTCCCGCGCTGGTGCTGCTGCGGTCGTTCCTGCTGGACCTGCTGGACCTGGCCGAGCGGGTGCTGCCGGTGCTGACCCCGGCCAGTGTGGTGGACAGGGCGCCGGCGATGCGGAGGCAGGCATGATCCGGCTGGCCGACGTCCACAAGCAGTTCGGCACCCTGCCGGTGCTGCGTGGCGTGAGCCTCGCGCTCACACCGGGACGCGTGACGGCGATCGTGGGGCCGAATGCCGCCGGCAAGAGCACCCTCATCCGCTGCATCCTGGGGCTCACACGCCCCGACAGCGGGAGCATCACCCTGCCGGACGGTCGCGACGTGCGGCTCCCTGCCGCGCGCGCCGGCATCGGCTACATGCCACAGCTGCCCAGCTTCCCCGACAACCTCACCGGGCACGAGGTACTGGCCATGCTCGATGCGCTGCGCCCCGAGGTGGTGCCGGACGGCACGCTCCTCGAGCACTTCCAGGTGGCGGGCCAGCTCGACAAGCCGGTGCGCACGCTCTCGGGAGGTACGCGCCAGAAGCTCTCGGCCGTGATCGCGTTCCGGTACCGTCCCTCGCTGCTCATCCTCGACGAGCCCACGGCAGGCCTCGATCCGCTGGCGGCGTCCGTGTTCAAGGCGGCGGTGATGTCGGCGCGTGACGCCGGCACCACGGTCCTCCTCACCACCCATGTCGTTGCAGAGCTGGCGATACTGGCCGACGACGTGGCGTTCCTGCTCGACGGCATCATCCGCTTCGCGGGTCCCGTGGCCGAGTTGCTGCGCCGGGCCGGCGCGACCACGCTCGACGAGGCGCTCACGACGCTGATGCAGTCGCCACTGGAGGAGATCCCGACCGCCGCGCTCTCGGTCGGTGAGTCCCGCCTGCACATGGTGCGGGAGGTGCGGCCATGAGCGTCGTCCCAGTCGTCGCGGTGCCGCGGGTGCCAGGCACCGCCGCGCTGGCGCGCATCATCGCCGTCCACCAGTCGCGCGACGTGCTGCGCAAGCGCTGGGTGATCGCCTACGCCGTCGTCCTGGCGGTGGCCGGCGACCTGCTGCTGCGCCTGGCCGGAGACGGTCCGTCGGCGCTCGTCTCGCTGCTGAATGTCGTGCTGCTGCTGGTGCCGCTGATTGCACTGATCCTCGGATCGGCGTCGCTGTACGGGGCGCGCGAGTTCACCGAGTTGCTGCTCGCGCAGCCGATCCCGCGGCGGTCGCTGTACGTGGGGCTGTACCTCGGCCTGACCGTGCCGCTGATGGGTGCAACCGCCGCGGGACTGGCACTGCCGTTCCTCGTCGAGCGTGCGCTGGATCCTGCCACGCTGCCGGTGCTGGTGCTGCTGCTGGCGGTGAGCGTGCTGCTGGTGGGCGTGTTCACGGCGCTCGCGTTCGTGATCACGGTGCTGGTGCGTGACCGCGCGCGCGGTCTGGGGGTGGCGATCCTCGCCTGGCTCGGGCTTGGTGTCCTGTACGATGGACTCATCCTCATGATCGCCACGGCGTTCCGCGACTGGCCCATCGAGCGCGGCATGCTGGCGGCGATGGCGCTGAATCCCATCGACCTCGCGCGGACGATCCTGCTGCTGCGGCTCGACGTGGCCGCGCTCATGGGGTACACGGGCGCCGTGTTCCGTGCGGCCTTCGGTTCGACGGCCGGCGTCGGGATCGCACTGGCCGCGCTCGGCGCGTGGATCGTGGTACCATGGTGGCTCGGTGCCAGGGCGTTCGAGCGTCGGGACTTCTGAATCCGGGCGTCGGGCAACTGCCGCTATCGGAGCGGGCCGGTCCCGACGTACACTGGAAGATTCATTGCCCCTGACCGCATTCCCCGGACCGCTCGTGCTTTCCCAGACCTCTGAATACGCGCTCCGCATCATGGCCTACCTCGCGCAGCAACCGCCTGCGGCGCTGGTGTCGGCGATCGCGATGGAAGGGAAGGTGCGGGTGCCGGCGAACTACCGGTCCAAGATCCTGAATCAGCTCACGCGCGCGGGCCTGCTGGAATCGACACGCGGGCGCACGGGTGGATTCCGGCTCGCCCGGGCAGCCGCGCAGATCCGGCTCGCGGAAGTCGTCGCGCCGTTCGAGCCGCCGGGCTCCACGCGCACCTGCATCCTCGGCCGCGCGCGCTGCCAGGACTCCGTGCCGTGCGCGGCGCATCGAGGCTGGCGAGAGCTCGGAAGGGCTCGGGACGAGTACCTGCGGGGAACCACTGTGGCGGACGTCGCGGCCTGACCGCTCGGGCGTCTGCGCAGTTGTCGGCATCGTTCGCATGTCTCACGCGGAGTCGCGGAGGGAACTACAGCACTGCGTCGTTCAATGCTGTACGCAAACGAAAGAGCTGTAGGAACTGCGTGTACGATCGCGCAGTTCCTACAGCTCTTTTCCCATGCGCGGTTCAGATAAGTGCCGCCAGCACCGATCCCTCCGCCCCTCCGCGTCTCCGCGTGAGGAATGTCATCGACCTTCCACGACCACCGACCTCAAGGCACCGGATTCGTAGGCGGCTTCACGGTCGGGTACGCGATTCCGAGCTGCTCGAGGTACGTCCGGAACTTCGTCGCGTCGTAGTACAGCTTCTTCATCTCCGGCCGGTAGCGCGCCATGATGTCGGCGTTCAGCCAGGTCGGCGGGCCGTCGTTCGGGCCGAGGAACGACACGTACTTGGTGTCCTTGGTCTGGACGTTGTTGAAGTACTCCCAGGCGTCGGCAACGATCTTCGGCTGCGTGAGCAGGTCGATCAGCGTCATGGCCTGCACCTTGGCGCCGGCCACCGCGCCCTTGTGTGCGATCGGCGTGGCCATGGCGATGCCGTTGGCCCAGTTGTGGCCCGGCGTGCCGGGAATGTTCGACGGGTAGCGCAGCGTGATGGTCGGCACGTTCCAGCTCACGTCACCGATGTCGTCGCTGCCGCCGCCGAAGGCCACCAGGCTGCGCGCGGGCCCCTGCAGCGGGCGCACCTGCGTGACGAGGCCGTTCTGCGCCACGCCGAGCTCGCGCTGCAGCCCCTTGGCCAGCGCCTGGTCGTTCTCATCCCACTTCGGGAGGCCGACGGTCTCGATGTTCGCGTGCATCGCCTCGGCGACGGGCTTGCTGAAGTGGCCGGGCCAGGCCGAGCCGAGGATGATGACGGTGTCGAGCGTGGCCTCGGTCATCATGGCGGCACCGCGGGCGATGCGCTTGCCGGCCTCGAACATGTCCTGCACGTGCTGGTAGTCCCGTTCACGGAAGTAGAACCAGATCGACGCCGTGCTGGGCACGACGTTGGGCTGGTCGCCGCCGTCCTTGATCACGTAGTGGCTGCGCTGGCCCGGCTCCATGTGCTCGCGGTGGAACTCCCAGCCCTGCGCCATCAGCATCACCGCATCGAGCGCGCTCTTGCCGCGCCACGGGGCACCGGCCGCGTGCGCCGACTGGCCCTTGAAGCGGAACTCCGCCGACACGATCGCGAGCGACGACGACTGGCCCCAGGTCACGCCGAGGTCGTTGCCGACGTGCGTGAAGAGGGTGACATCCACGTCCTTGAACACACCGGCACGGACGAAGTGGGCCTTGCCCGCGACGGCCTCCTCGGCCACGCCGGGCCAGAGCACCAGCGTGCCGGGCATCCGCTCGCGCATCATGATTTCCTTCACCACCAGCGCGGCGGCGATGTTCACGGCCTGGCCGGAGTTGTGGCCCTCCCCGTGCCCCGGTGCGCCCGGCACCTGCCACTGACGGAACGCGGTGGCGGGTGCCTGGTTGGACTGCGGGATGCCGTCGATGTCGGAGCCGAGCGAGATGACCGGCTTGCCGTTGCCCCAGCGGGCGACCCAGCCCGTGGGCATGCCGGCCACGTTGCGGGTGACGGTGAAGCCGTTGCGCTCGAGGATGCCGGTGAGGTAGCGGGAGGTCTCGAATTCCTGCATCCCGAGTTCCCCGTACGAGTAGACCTGGTCGATGATCTCCTGGATCAGCTTCGCCCGGGCCTCGACCTTGGTGGCGGCTTCGGCCTTGAGTCGCTCGATGCGCGGATCGAGCGGTGCGCGTGGCGCGGACGGCGCCGGTGCGATCTCGGGATCCTGCGCGCGCAGCCGCTGGGGGCTGGCGGCGAGGAGGAGCGTGGTGGTGCAGAGGAGGGCAGCACGAATACGCGGCATCAGGCGTCTCGGGGGTGGGTGGGCGTGCGGTGCGGCGCGCTCAAGGGGACGGGGATCTTGAACCGGTTGGCGTTCAAGGGGACGGGGATCTCGAGTTCAAGGGGACGGGGATCTTGAACCGGTTGGCGTTCAAGGGGACGGGGATCTCGAGTTCAAGGGGACGGGGATCTTGATCGGTCCGGTTGGGGGGCCGCCCCTCCACAGGCGCGACAGGCCGTCGTCGGCCCGCACCTGAAGTGTACGCGTGAACGGGACAGCTGTTAGTGAGAGCCAGATCTCAGGAATACAGGTCGAAAGGCGTACCGCCTGTTAGCTTCCCTGAGCGTAGTGACTCCAGGGTGCCGCCGGTGTGCGCCCGTCGAGTGCCCCGCACCGACGAGGAGAAGCCGATGTCCCGTACGCTGCCTGCCGCCCGCGACCAGTTCGTGAAGGCGATTGCCCGTGACACCCACGCCGTCGAGCAGCCGAGACTGGTGGCGGTGCTCGATGCGCTGATCGCCTGGAGTGCGAAGCACCCGACGCTCCTCAAGTTCCGCGAGGAGGAGGACACCCCCGGTACGATCGCCTTCGAGCGCGTGGGATCGAAGATGATCGTCTGGACGGCGTCGCCCCGGCGGCAGGACGTGCCGCGGCTGGAGCTGGTGCCGAAGGCGCTCAAGACGATCCCTCCCGAGCAGCGCGAAAAGCTGACCAGCACCCTCAACGCGCACATGCGCGAGCCGCTGCTGCCCGACGAGAAGCTGCGCATCGGCTTCTCCGCTCTCAAGAACGCGGCCGCGCTGGCGGCCATCCAGACGGCCGTCGAGCAGCTCATCGCGCCTGCCTGATCTGCTACTGCCGCCGCTCGGACGCGAAGGCCGCACGGGATGAGCAGCAAGGGCGCAGAGTGATCTTTGCGCCCTTTCGGCACCCCTTTGCGCCCGTCGCGTCAAGACTGTCGCTCATCGAGCCGAACCGACCTCAGGGCCGCTGGACGACGGCCTCACCGCTCACGACCGGCTTCCCGCGTGCGTTGAGCACGGTCGTCGAGAGCGTGATGCGCCGGCGGGCGGCATCGATGGCGGTGATCTCCACCCGGGCCACGACGGTGTCGCCGAGCCGGACGGGGCGCAGGAAGTTCAGCGTCTGCGAGAGGTAGATCACCCCGGGACCGGGGAGCTCGGTGGCGAGCAGCGTCGAGAAGAGGCTCGCCGTGAGCATGCCGTGGACGATGCGGCCGCCGAACGGTGAGCTGGCCGCCGCCGCCTCGTCGAGGTGCACGGGGTTGTGGTCACCGGTGACCGCCGCGAACGCCACCACGTCGGCCTCCGCGAGGGTGCGTTCGAGCTGTGCCGACTGGCCCACCACGAAGCGCTCCACGTGCTACCTGGTCGGGGTGCCGGCGATGAGGATCCCGCCGGTCGGCTGCGGCGACCCGCCCTCGGGTTCCTCGGTGATGGCGATGGCGGCGAGGTCAGGGCCGGCGAGTGCGTAGGTCGCCTGGAAGACGGTGTTGCCGCTGGCATCGGTGTTGAAGGTGCCGGCGCTGATCTTCTCCGACTTCGCCGTGACCAGCCAGAGTTGGTAGACATGTCCTTCCGAGGCCTTCGGCAGGTCGTGCGTCACCAGCGTCCAGCGGTTCTCGATGCGGTCCCAGAACATGCGGGCGCCCGGCGGCAGCTTGGCGGTGGAGACCATCTCGACGACGGTGACCTTGGGCCCGGTGAGCGACGCGATCATGCTGTCGCGCACGGCCAGCGTGGCACCGAGGCGCGAGGCCTCGGCGGTGGCGGCGGCGTACGCCTTCTGCGCCGCATTCAGGTCGGCCACGGCGCTGCCCGCCTTCCAGACCGACGCGACGACGGCGATGCCGGCGGCGGCGAGCAGCATCGGCACCCACTTCGGCATGACCTTCTGTGCGACGACGGGCGTGGACCGCGTCGGCCGTGCGGTGTCACCGCCGGCCTGGCGATCGAGGGACAGCGCGGGCGTCGCCAGCGGGGTGCCGCGGCTCTCGCGGATCGCCGGCGAGGACATCGGCGTCGGCACCGCGGCGCGCTCGCCGGTCTCGTCGTGGATGCGCAGGTTCGCGTCGGCCGCCGCGCGCGACATGAGGCGCGAGCGGATGCCGGTGCGACGCTCGTACGAGAGCTGCGCCTTGGGCACGGCATAGCCGAGCACATCCACCGTGCCGCGCAGCGAGGCCAGCTCGGCCTGCAGCTTCGGCGAGGTCCTGACGATCGCCATCAGGCGCTCGGCCTCGGCCTTCGGCAGGTTGCCGAGGGCGAGGTCGGGCAGCATCACGAATGCTTCGTCCTGCTCGTTGGGGGTGCTCATGACTGTCCCTCGCGCAGCGCTTCAAGTCGGTCGCGCATCTTGCGGAGTGCGAGACGTACACGGGTCTTCACGGTGCCCAGCGGGAGCGACAGGCGCTCGGCGATTTCGGTCTGGCTGAGTCCCTCGAAGTAGGCGAGTTCGAGCGCCTCGCGCTGCTCCGGCGGCAGTCCCTTGAGCGCGGTGCCCACGCGACTGGCGCGGTCCGACTGGTCCAGGTCCGACAGCGGGTCGCCGACGGCGGGGGCGGCCTCGAAGATCGCCGGATCCGCCATCTGGTCGTCCCGCCGACGCCGCATCACGCGAAGCCGGTCCAGCGACCGGCTGCGGGCGATCGAGAGCAGCCACGCCCCGGGCGCCCCCCGCTCAGGGGACCAGCGTGTGGCCTGCTGCCACGCCTGCCAGAACACCGATTCCACCACTTCCTCGGCCTCGCTTTCGTCGCGCACGATGTTGACGACGAGCGCGTTCACGCTGTCGCACCACCGGTCGTAGAGCGCCGCCAGTGCGGCCTCCTCCCCCCTCGCCATCCGCTCGACGATCGTCGCGTCCATCGCAGGATCCTCTACACGCCGGCTCCGGCCGACGCCGAGGGATGCTGCTGTCGAATCGAACTCTGGCATGAAGGTTACGAGAGGGGTCGCGAAACGGATCTCGCCGGTATCGGCGGACCGCGGAGGAACGCCGCAAGATACCATGGAAGACGAGGGAGGGGAGCAGCCGTTTCCCGGGCGGGGCCGCCCGTGCGCGGACTCGGTGCGCTGGTTCGGTGCGCTGGTTCGGTGCGGGGGGCTCGGTGCGCTGGTGGCTTGGCATGGTTCGCTGGTTCCCACGGAGCCACGGCGAGCACGGAGGCCACGGAGGACAGCAACAGCGGTTCTTGGGAACTGCTCGCGCGACACGATCGCTGCCTCGCTCGAGCAGTTCCCCACAAGTTGTTCTCCGTGGCCTCCGTGTTCGCCGTGGCTCCGTGGGAACCGGCAAGCCTTGAGCGCCACCAGCGCCCGTCCCCGTGCGCGAACCCGCAAGGCCCGAGCACTCCAGCGCCCGCCCCCGCGCGCGAGCCCGCAAGGCCCGAGCAACACCACTACCCGTCCCCGTGCGCAAACCGCTTTCCGCACCCCGTGCACCGCACTATGCTCGTCCGCTGACCCGAACAGGACGACGATGAACGAACGTGCGGTGATGAAGGGCCTGGACAAGGCGATCTCGGGGTTCTTCACCTGGCGCACCGCACTCGACGTGCGGCAGCACGAGCCGTGGATCATCTTCTCGGACCAGCACAAGGGCGCGGGCGACGGTGCCGACGAGTTCCGGCATTGCCGCGCGACCTACCTCTCCGCGCTCCGCCACTACGACGCGAACCAGTTCCGGCTCGTGCTGCTTGGCGATGTGGAGGAGCTTTGGGAGAACGACATCCGCGAGGTGATTGCCGCCTACCGAGAGGTGCTCGAGGCCGAGGCCGCGTTCGGGGCGGACCGGTACGTGCGCGTCTGGGGGAACCACGACGATCGCTGGATGGAGGAGCTGCTGGTGGCGCTCGACCTGCGCCTCTATGCCCCCGGGCGCCGGCTGCGGCGCGTGTTCGAGGGTGTGCGCATCAGCGTGCGTGACGGCGAGCGGAAGATCGGCACGCTCTTCATGACGCACGGCCACCAGGGCACGCTCGGCTCCGACCGGTTCAAGTTCTTCTCGCGATGGGCGCTGCAGTTCTATCGCTTCATGCAGAACCGATTCGGCGTGGCGTGGTTCGGCGGCGTCGACCTGCCGTCGCAGGACGACTCGCTGCGTGGGGAACACGACCTGATCATGTACAACTGGGCCGAGCAGCAGGAGAAGATGATGCTGATCGTCGGCCACACCCATCGCCCGGTGTGGGCCGGCCGCACGAAGGAGCAGCAGCACGAGCCCGGGAGCAAGCCGGCGTACTTCAACACCGGGTGCTGCAAGTTCGCCGACGGCGACATCACCGGGATGGAGATCCAGGATGGCATGCTTCGGTTGATCCGATGGAAGACACTGCCCTCCGGCCCCGTCCGCACCGTCCTCCAGGAAGCGCCTCTGTCGGCGCTCTTCGCCAAGCTTCGGTCAGCGCCAGCGAGCTGAACAGCAAAGGCATGGCGCCTTTGCGTCAAGCTTTTGCTCTGACGGCCTGCCCGAAGAGACAGGAGTCAGCCGGCCCTCCGGACTGAGTAGTTTTGGCGGATGGCGACCCCAGCGACGAAGGACGAGAAGAGCAAGAAGCCGAAGTTCGACTCCAAGCGTGCCTGGGCCGAGGCCCGGGGGCTGATCTGGACGTACCGGAAGTCGGTCGGGATCGGCATCGTGCTGATGCTCGTGAGCCGGCTGGCTGGGTTCGTGCTCCCGGCCAGCACCAAGTACTTCATCGACGAGGTGCTGGGGAAGCAGAACCACGACCTCCTGCCGAAGCTGGCGGCGGCGGCGTTCGCGGCGACGGTCGTGCAGGCCATCACCTCGTTCGCGCTGTCGCAGGTGGTGAGCGTGGCGGCGCAGCAGGCCATCGCGAAGCTGCGCGAGGAGGTGCAGGCGCACCTGATCCGCCTGCCGGTGCGTTACTTCGACAGCACCAAGAGCGGCGTGCTGGTGAGCCGCGTGATGAACGACCCCGAGGGCATCCGCAACCTCGTCGGCACGGGGCTGATCCAGCTCCTCGGCGGGTTCCTCACGGCGGGCATCGCGATCGTGTGGCTGTTCGTCCTGAACTGGAAGCTCACGTCGGCCACGGTCGTCTTCCTCGCGATCTTCGGCGTCGGCATGTCGATCGCATTCAAGAAGCTGCGCCCGATCTTCCGCGAGCGCAGCGTGATCCAGGCCGACGTCACGGGGCGCCTGACCGAGACCATCGGTGGGATCCGCATCGTGAAGGTGTACACGGCCGAGGAGCGCGAGCAGAAGGTGTTCGCGGTGGGCGTGGACAAGCTGTTCAGGAACATCGCCGCCACCATCACCGGTACGTCGGCCACCACGGCGCTGAGTGTGGCGATCGTCGGTGCGCTCGGTGTGCTGCTGATGATGATCGGCGGTGGCGACGTGCTGAACGGCCGCATGACGCTTGGCTCGCTGATCCAGTACGTCTTCTTCATCGGCCTCGTGACGCTGCCGGTGGTGAGCATCGCCAGCATCGGCACGCAGCTCACCGAGGCGCTGGCCGGCCTGGATCGCATCCGCGAGCTGCGCGACATGGCGACCGAGGACCAGCTCGACGCGAGCAAGCGTTCGGTGCCGACGGTGCAGGGGCATGTGCAGTTCGAGGACGTGACGTTCGAGTACGAGCCCGGCGTGCCGGTGCTGAAGGGCGTCAGTTTCGACGCGCCGGCCGGCACGACCACGGCGCTGGTGGGCAGCAGCGGCGGCGGCAAGAGCACGATGATCAGCCTGGTGATGGCGTTCGCGGGGCCGAGTGCGGGGCAGATCCGCATCGACGGCACGCCGCTGGGTGAGCTCAAGCTGCACGAGTATCGCCGCCACCTGGGCGTGGTGCTGCAGGACAACTTCCTCTTCGACGGCACGGTGCGCGAGAACATCGCCTTCACCCGTCCGGGAGCGAGCGCGGAGAGCGTGGAGGAGGTGGCGAAGATCGCGTACGTCGACGAGTTCGTGAGCCGCTTCCCCGACGGCTTCGACACCATCGTCGGTGAGCGTGGTGTGAAGCTGAGCGGCGGTCAGCGCCAGCGGGTGGCGATCGCGCGCGCGATCCTGGCCGATCCGCGCATCCTGATCCTCGACGAGGCGACGTCGGCGCTGGACTCGGAGAGCGAGCAGCTGATCCAGGAGGGGCTGCGGCGCCTGCGGTCGGGGCGGACGACGTTCGTGATCGCGCATCGGCTGTCGACCATCACGTCGGCCGACCAGATCCTGGTGCTGGAGCAGGGGGAGATCGTGGAGCGTGGCACGCACGCGCAGCTGCTGGCGATGAACGGGCGGTATCGCGAGCTCTATGAGCGGCAGCACCGGATCGAGTCGGACCGGTTCATCAATCCGGGGGAGGATCCGTCGGCGGTGACAGTGGAGTCGGGGGCGCGGGCGTCGTAGCGGTTCGCGGCATCGTCAAAGGTTCTCACGCGGAGACGCGGAGCAGCGGAGGGTTCGACGCGCGGGGGGAGTCTGGTGCGCGTCGCGAGGGTTGAGAGTGCTGACGGAACAGCGCGCTCGCACCGCAGTTCCTCAAGCCCTTTCCTTCTCGTCTGGTGTGGATTTCGGCATGAGGGGAAAGATCCCTCCGCGTCTCCGCGTGAGCCCTGTTGGCGATGCCGCGAGCGCGGCAAGAGCCAGAGGCGCTCAGTACATCTCTCGCGGCGATGTCGGTCGAGCGTTCGCTGCGGAGAGGAACGCCATGCCGGCGTTCCAGATGGCTGGCGCGTCGGCTGAGTCCGGGGACCAGCGCACGAGCAGGGCATGCCCGCGTGCGTCGAGGCGCTCGAAGGTCCAGTCCGCGCCGTCACAGCCGCGGCTCGTGATGTACGGGCCTGTCGAGGTGAGCCCGAGCCCCGCGAGCCTGGCGGCCAGGTCGTCGCAGGTGCTGCGATCGACAGTGACGGTATCGTGGCGGAGCATCCGGCCGCGGACGAGTCGGCTCGCACCGGAGTCGAGGGTCGGGATGGTCCAGCCGTCATTCTCGCGCACGGTCGTGACGACCCTGCAGCCCGCCGGTGCGCGCGTGACCTGGACCGCGACACTCGGGTGGAACGCGCGGCTCCACAGGAAGCGCAGGACAGTCGTCTCCGAGTCGATGGTCGCGTGGCGGAGCGGCGGCTCGTGCATCGCGCGCAAGATGTCGGTGAGGTACTCGAGCCAGACCGTGTCGCCCCAGTTGCGCGGCGTGTCGAAGTAGGCGGTCGCGGTGGTGTCGGTGCGGAAGACAACGGTGGGCGAGGAACGCGGGAACGACGGTGGGCTGTCGCAGCCGGCGAGTGTGGAGAGGGCGTTGAGGAGGACAGCGACTCGCAGGATCGCGCGCATGGTGACGCCTCCGGTGTGGGTGGTGAGTGCATCATGGCGCCGGGACATGATCTCCCCGTGTGGCCTGGATGACGTGTGCATGAGCTGCGGATGGCGGCGGTGTAACTTCCGGATTGGCGTCAGGTGCCGGAGTCGGTTCCAGGGGCGCTCACCCACACGATCACGGAGCCCCGCCCATGCGCCGCATCACCTGCTGTGCCCTCCTCACCGCTGCCACCCTCGCCGCCTGCGCCCCCAAGGCTGACGCCCCCGGCGCGAAGCAGGACTCGACCACGGTCGCGACGAAGGACTCCGCCGTCGAGGGCTTCATCCAGGTCCCCGGCGGCAAAGTCTGGTACCGCGTCGTCGGCGCCGACAAGCCGGGCATACCGCTGCTTACGCTGCACGGCGGCCCCGGGATGCCGAGCTACTACCTGTCGCCGCTGGCCGAGCTGGCGAGCGACCGGCCGGTGATCTTCTTCGACCAGCTCGGGTGCGGGCGCAGCGACCATCCGAACGACACGACCCTCTGGACCATCCCGCGCTTCGTGCGGGAAGTGCAGGCGGTGCGCACCGCGCTCGGCTACAAGGAAGTCCACCTCCTCGGCCACAGCTGGGGGACGTTGCTGGCGTTCGAGTACCTGCTCACGAAGCCGACGGGCGTGAAGAGCGTGATCATGTCCGGCCCGGCGATCAGCATCGTGCGGTTCCGGCACGATGTGGACAGCATGATCGCGATGCTCCCCGACTCATTGATCCAGGCGATCCGGAGGAACGAGAAGGCTGGGACGACCACCGCGCCGGACTACATGGCCGCGAGCCAGGTGTTCTACGACCGCCACGTGATCCGGACCAAGCCGATGCCGGCCGATGTGGAGAGCACGTTCAAGTACCTCGGCACGCAGGTATACAACACGATGAACGGGCCGACGGAGTTCACGGTGGTGGGGTCGTTCAAGGACTATGACGGGACGCCGCGGCTGAAGGAGCTGACGCAGCCCGTGCTGTGGATTGCGGGCGAGCATGACGAGACGTCACCGGCGGCGGCGCGGGATTTCCAGAGGATGGTGCCGGGGAGTGAGTACGTGGAGCTGAAGGGGGCGGGGCATATGACGATGTATGATGCGCGGGCTGACTACCTCGCCGCTGTTCGCACGTTCATCGCGGCGCACGAGCGCTGAAGCTGGCGCCTGCGCTGGGCGGGGGTCGAAAACGGCATTCTGGCGGGGAGCCTCTCCCGTCAGCTGCGTACTTGCACTACTCCAATTCTCCGTGTGGCCGAACCGACACATGCCAGAACAACGGACGTCCCGATGACTCTCCCCCGTGGATTGTACGACCAGCTTCTGACCACTGAGCTCAAGCAGCGCATTGCCGGTGAGACGCCGTCTGTTGCGGTCGATACACTCTCGCGGTCAGACTCGATTCTTCACCTGGTCGATCTCGTCGGCCGAACGCTCGCGGACTCGCTCGAATCCTTACCCGGGTCGCTGTCCGAGCAGGTCGAGTCGAATGCCGCCTTGATCTCTGAAATACTCAAGGTCATCCAGCGATATAGTCGATCTGCAGACGGCGTTCCCGGCTTGCCGCCGCCGCCGCTGAAGAGGCTTCGGGCTGTCGGGGACGCCAATATTGGTGCCGTGCTGCCAGAGACCGGCCTTGCTGTGCCGTGGCTCTTCACGGCATCGAAGGGGTCGCCGACGCTGTACGAGGAGATTCGGCGCGAAGCCGCGTCCTGCGATTCCATCGACATCCTCGTGAGCTTCATCACGGTATCCGGAGTTCGCAAGTTGATGGACGTTCTGCAGCGTGTGACGGCTGCGGACGCCACAGGGAGGGGTCGAACTAGCATTCGAGTGCTCACGACCACTTACACAGGTGCGACGGAGCAACGAGCGCTCGACACGCTGGCGCGATTGAACGGGTGCGAAGTGCGAGTGTCGCTCGACGGTCGCCGCACACGTTTGCACGCCAAGGCTTGGATGTTCAAACGGAAAACCGGGTTTGGCACCGCGTATGTGGGGAGTGCAAACCTATCCGGCGCTGCCTTGCTGGGCGGGCTCGAGTGGACCGTCAAGCTCACGGAACGCGGCCAGGACTTCCTGTTCAAGCGGGCCGCGGCGCACTTCGAGACGCTCTGGGAGGACGACGAGTTCTCCCCGTACCATCCTGATATTCCCCAGGCCACCGAGGCGCTGCGCCAGGCGCTAAAGAGGGAAGCGGTAGGCAGTGGTGCGGCTTCGACTTTCTTCTTCGATATCACAGCGAAGCCGTACCAAGCAGATATGCTGCAGCAGCTACAGTACGAGCGCGACCACGGGCGCACAAAGAACTTGCTCGTGGCCGCGACGGGCACAGGCAAGACGGTGATGGCAGCGCTTGATTACCGTCGCTCCGTCGCACAGATGGGTTCACGGCCGCGGTTGCTGTTCGTCTCACATCGTCAGGAGATTCTGGCACAAGCGATGGCGACCTATCGCGCGGTGCTGCGCGACGGCGGGTTCGGCGATTTGCTCGCGGCCGGTAGCTCGCCAGCGCAGTATGATCACTTGTTCGCGACGATCCAAAGCGTATCTGCGCAGGACATCGTACGGCGATTCGGCACCGGCAACTGGCACACGGTCGTTGTCGACGAATGTCATCGGTTGGCCGCCAAGCAGTTTGAGCAATTTGCACAGGCGATCCGGCCAACTGTGTTCCTTGGCCTGACCGCGACGCCGGAGCGATCTGACGGAGAGCCGTTGGCGCCGTTCTTTCACATGCGGCCTGATGGCTCACCTGCAGCAGAACTCCGCCTCTGGCACGCGCTGGATCTTCAGCTGCTGGCGCCATTTGAGTACTTCGGCTGCAATGACCAGACAGACTTCTCGAACGTGCCTTGGGGGCAGGACGGCCAGAAGCAGGCAATCGACGGACTGGTGACCGGAAATCAGGTCCGAGCACGGATGATCGTCAATGAATGGGAGCGTCTCAGTGGCAACGCTGCCGGCAGTCGAGCTTTGATCTTCTGCAACTCATTGGAGCACGCGCGATTCATGACCGACTACCTAAAGCGCGCTGGCTTGCCGGTCGTGATGTTGAGTGGCGATTCCAGTGACGAGGAGCGCGCCTTAGCGCCAGGCCGGCTGGAGCGTGGCGAGATTTGCGGCATCGTTACGGTCGATCTGTACAATGAAGGCATCGACATCCCCTGTGTTGATACTCTGCTTTTCCTGCGCCCAACGCAGAGCCCGCTGGTGTTCCAGCAGCAGCTCGGGCGCGGACTTCGGTTAAGCGACGGAAAGGCGAGTTGTTTGGTCCTCGATTTCGTCGGTCGGCATCGCGCCGAGTTCCGCTTTGATCGACTGCTTGCATCAATCACCGGGCTCACGCGGAAAGGCATTCTGCGCGGTGTCCAAGAGGGATTCAGCACGCTTCCCAGCGGCTGCCATATCCACCTCGAGGCACAGGCAACAGCGCAGATCCTGTCGAGCCTGCGCGGGATCGCTGCAAACTCGTGGAGGAATCTGAAGCGCGAGCTCATGGCCTTCTCCGCGACTCGGCCCGCCGGCGGAGTGCGTCTCGGCCGCTTCCTCGATGAGTATGAGGTCGAATTGCGCGACGTGTATCGAGATGCGGCTCGCTCCGGGTGGACTCCGTTGCGCCGTGACGCTGGGGTGCTCAGCGCGAATGACGAACCCGCTGACGAAGCGAAGCTCTCGAGGGCATTGCGAATGCTGTTGCACAACGATGATCCGGAGCACCTCGCGCTGATTGGTCGAGTCGCCGAGTCGAAGGGCGAATACGAGGTTGACTCTGCTCGTTCGGCGCGACGCCTGCAGATGCTCGCCTATCAGCTCGATCATACCTCGACCGGTAGCTACCAGGAGTTGCTCGTGCCGCTGTGTTCCTCGACGGCTGTGCTGGACGAACTCGGCCAGCTGACCGAGATTCTCGCCGCACGGTCGCGCGTGGGAGCGGTTCGTATCCCCGGGTTCGAGGACCTCCCCCTCTTGCTCCATGCCAGGTACAGCCGACGCGAGATTCTCGCTGGCGTGGGATACCATTCCGCGACGTCGAGGCCGAGCGTCCGTGAGGGAGTCCTGAATCTCCCCGACGCGAAGCTGCAGCTCCTATTCGTCACTTTGGACAAGTCGGACGGCTTTCACGACCGGATCGCGTACCATGACTATGCCGTCAGCGTCTCGCGCTTCCATTGGCAGACGCAGAACAGCGCTGGCCCGCGAACCGAGACCGGGCGGCGTTATCTAGAGAGTCAGGAGAATGGCTGGCGATTTCTGCTGTTCGTGCGCGAAACACCGGAGCACGCCTTCTTTTCCTGTGGCACCGCACGGCTTGTGTCCGAGGCTGACGTCTCTGGCGAAAAGCCCATGAACATCGTCTGGACGCTCGATACGCAGCTCCCCGTGCACGCCTTCCGCGCCTTCTGTGCCATCCGCGGTGTGTAGGCCGTCCGGCCAACGCTCCAGCCTACACCGGAACGAACCGCACACTCACTCGCTCCCCCACCGCCAGCGCGATCCGTCGCAGCATCGCCGTCGAGTGCCCGGCATACGACGCGTTCTCCAGGCGCGCGATCGCAGACTGAGTCGTCCCCACCCGCTCGGCCAGCGCAGCCTGCGTCAGCCCGTGGCGCTCGCGCAGCGCGAGCACCTCTTCGGCGATCTCGAACGCGGCCGCCCCCAGGGCGACCTTCTCCGCCCAGCCTGGCGTCCCCGAGAACGCCGCATCGATCACATCAGTGGCTTGGTTGCGGCGCCGAGCGTTCGTTCGCGTTGCCATCCGTATCCTCCGTGTGACGTCGTGTCCGCTATTTGATGTCCGGCGCCGTGTGTCTCAACGGTGCCGCGAGAAGCGCAGCCCGCCGCCGGATCGCGCGCTCGATCTCTCCCGCAGGCACATGGCGCTCCTTGGCGCAGCCGTGCGAGACGACCGCCACACCTGGGCCGGCAAAGAAGTAGAGCACCCGGTACTGCACACGTCCAACCGCAATGCGCAGCTCGTACACACCGTCGCGAAGCGGCGCAGCCGTTGGATGTCGCAGTTCATGCCCCGCCTGCGCCAGACGCTCGAGGGCGAAGCGAATCTTCTCACTCGAACGCGCGCCAGCGACACCCGATATCCGCAACGCCTCTACCCAGTCATCGAAAGGCACCCGGCCATTGGCATCACGAAAACGCAGGACGACGCACGCCGGCACACGCCCCTCCAGAATATAGCAAAAATGAGATAGTGCAAGGGGCGACGCGTCTGACATGGAGTGAGCCGCGCATTCACGCGACGTCGCCCACGATCGCTCGGCAGGGCATGATCCGCACACCGCTTTCACGCACGTGTCACCACGAGAAGGCGGCACCCGCGCCGAAGCGCAGGTGCCGCCATTCACATCCGAGCAGAGAGTCTTACCTCGTCGCCTCGGCCAACTCCCGGATCGCCGCCGCCATCGCCAGGATCTTCCCCCCTTTCTGCGCCACCGCCGCGTCCGCATCAACCTCAGTCGCCAGCCTCGTCAGCATCGCCCGCCGCCGCGCACCTGTCGCCTTCTCCGCCGCGTCCAGCTGCCCACTGATCGCCGAACTCCGCGCCGGCCCAAGCCCCTCCGACCGCACCAGCTGGTCCAGGTACGACCGCACCACCGGAAACGCTGCCGGCCACACGATCTCCGGCTGACTTTGCGGATTGAACTCCCCCCACTGTACCAGCTTCGCTGCCGCAATCTCGTTCGCGCTCAGCATCGGCCCCGGCACCAACTCGAGAATGTCGAACCCGCGCGCCATCTCCGCGCTGTAGATCCGCCCGTTGTACCAGTACGCCCCCCAGCTCCCGCCAATCGTCCCCCGCGTCCGGCTGTTCGCCGCCCCATCCGGACTTGGTGCATCCACCGGCCCACGGTCGAAGTATGCGATCTCCATCGGCTTGTCGGCATCGGTGAAGTCGATCACGTCCACGCCACCCTGGTACCACCCCTGCACCATGATGTCGCGCCCCGGCACCGGCACCAGCGACCCGTTGTGGCTCACGCAGTTCTCGTTCGCCCCCTGCGCCGTCGGGATCTTGAAGTACGCATGCTGCCGGAACTTGCGGTCGGCGCCGATCACCAGCGTCGTGTTGCCACCCATCTCCAGCGGATGCATGGACTGGCAGTTCGGCGACGTGCCACCACCCCACTCGTCGGTGAACACGACCTTGCTGCCATCGTTCGAGAACACCGCTGTGTGCCAGAGCGAGAAGTTCGTGTCGGCCACGGCATCCAGGCGCACGGGCTGCTCGGGGTTGCTGATGTCCACCAGCAGGCCGTAGCTGCCGCAGGCCCCCGCCAGCAGGTGCTTCGCGGGATAGGCCGTCACGTCATGACAGTTGCGCGGGCCGGAGGCGTTCATCTGCGCCATCATCGCGCTGTCGGCACCGGGCAGTGCGCGCGCCCGCTGCGAACGCCCGCCGCGTGCCGGCGCCGGGCCGAGCCCGGTGAACAGGCGTGCCCCCGTCACCACCGCCGCATCCTGTGGACGGTTCAGCGGCACCCGGATCACGTCCAGCCGATAGAGCGAGTTGCCCGCGTCGGCCGGGTCGGCTCCGTTGCGGCAGCCGGCCAGCTCGGACTCGGGCCGCGCCCCCTGTTGCCCCGACACGTAGAGGTACACGACGTTACGGTCCGTGGGCGACGGCACCACGGTGTGCGTATGTGATCCTTTGCAGGTCTCGACGTTCTTCACCAGCCGGGGAGCGCGCGGGTTCGCGATGTCGTAGATGCGCACGCCGGTCATGTGTTCCGACGGCTCCTTCACACCGCCCTTCGCGCAATCCTTCCGGTTCCCGCCGCCCTCGGCGCTCACGAACAGCAGCGTGCCGACCACCGAGGGATCGCCCTGCGACGTGATGCACTCCACCACCGACAGCAGGGCCGGCCGAGCGGCGTTGCTCACATCATAGATCGAGAACCCGGCGAAGTTCCCGACCACCACCGTGGTGCCACGGAACGCCAGGTCGCTGTTCACGAAGGTCAGGCCGCGCACCGTGTCCAGCGCAGCCGGCTTGCGGGTGGTCGAGACGAGCGTCATCCCCGAGATCGCCACGCCGGCATCGTGCAGGCCGGGTTTCAGGCCGTTCCGGGGATCCGTGGCGCTGGGGTAAGTCTGCGCGCCGAGTGACGGCGCGGTGGCCGCGAGGGCCAGCAGCACGGACGGAATCAGGGCAGGAAGCCGGGCTGGCGCAGGGGGGCGCGCGCCAAATGACACGGTCATGTCGTCGAACTCCAGGGTGAATGTCAGTGATCCAGCAGCATCTGGCGCATCAGGCCGATCTCGGCCGTCTGCGTGGTCTCGACGTCGTTCGCGAACACGTTGATGTCCACCTCCTGTCCGGCGCGCGGCGTCCGGAGCAGGTCGGCCACCATGGTCAGCGCCCCTTCGTGGTGGCGGATCATGAAGGTCAGGAACAGGCGATCGAACTCGGCGCCGCGGGACGCATCCAGTTGCGCGAGCTGCTCCGTGGTCAGCATTCCAGGCATCGTCATCCCGCGCCACGACGAGGTGTCGGGCACGAACTGCCCATACTCGCGGAGCCAGCCCTGCATCAGCACGATCTCGCCGGCCTGCGCGAGGTCGATCTTCTGCGCCAGCTTCAGCACCCGCGGCGTGGCCCCCCGCGCGGTGGCCATTTGCGACATCACCACCGCCTGCGCATGGTGGGCGATCATCCCCTGCATGAACCGCACGTCGGCCTCGGTCACGATCGAACCGGCCGGAAGTGTCACCGGCGGCATCCCGGCGGCGTGGTCATGCTGGTGCTGTGCGCCCAGGCCGCCGGCACTGGCGGCCGTCGCGCCCGCCGTGGCGGCAAGGAGCAGGAGGTGGCGGATGGACATGGGTGTGAGGCGATGGTGTAGGTGAGGATTGCCCCTACGATACTCCCTGAACGCCGGCACTGCTGGGGTGGCTGTGCCGCGCCCGTCTCCGCGGGCGTTGTGAGCGAGTCCGGTGGTCGCTGCGGTGGCTGGCTCGCTGGTTCCCACGGAGCCACGGAGCACACGGAGTCCACGGAGGACAGCAACGGATGATGGAACTGCGTGCCCGACGCAAGCTCCGCCACGCGCACGCAGTTCCCCAATGCTCTTCTCCGTGACCTCCGTGCACTCCGTGGCTCCGTGGGAACAGGAAACCCACCACAGCACCGACCCGTCGAGACACCGCAGGAGAGGCGTGCGCCGTATGGCCTCGCAAGTCCATCGTGGACCCGCCGCGACACCACACGCACTCCGCGCACCGCAGCTCATCCGTGAGCGCGACCAGATGCAGAAGCGACCTGAGCACCCCCGAGCCGAACACGCCCCGCCCTTGACCGCGCCTGCCGCCGCGCGATGTTCTCAGGTGTGATATCGCACCGTACCACACGCGGTGTCACGACAAGTCGTACACGAGTCCGGTCCACCCTGGCACCTCGCGTCCCGCGTGCACTCCCCCGCGGACGGCGACGATGACAGGGGTGCGCCGAGCGATGCGCGTCGCACGTGCGGGCAGGTCCACGCACGCACGCCGGTGCGCTGGCACGCTTCCACGCACGACATCGCGTCCGTCACGGACGCCATGTGTCACGCCTCGGGAGAACCATACCCATGCACACACGTTCGTTCGCTCCGCGACTGCGCCGCTGGTTCGGCACGCTCGCGTCCATCGCGTTCACGGTCGCGGCCGCAGTGACCGCCACCGCGCAGACCACCACCGGCACCATCCGCGGGTACATCACGTCGCAGGGCCAGCCGGCCACCGGCGCCACGGTCACGGCCACCAACATCGCCAACGGTGCGACGCGATCGGCCGTCGCCGCCACCAGTGGCCTCTACGTCCTCACTGGCCTCGTGCCCGGCCAGTATGACGTGAGCGTGCGCCGGGTCGGCCTGTCGCCGCAGACCCGCCGCCAGGTGGTCGGGATCGGCCAGGTGATCCAGCTCGACATCGCCCTCACGGCCGTCGCCACGCAACTCGGCGCCGTCACCGTGCAGGCCAGTCGCGGCGCCATCGAGACGCGCACCTCCGAGGTCGCCACCAACGTCTCGCAGGCGCAGATCGCCAACCTGCCCACGGCGGACCGCAACTTCCTCGGCCTCGCCAGCCTCGCGCCGGGTGTGCGCATCTCGGGCGAGAACGCCGAGGGCACCACCAAGAGCTTCCGAGCCGGGGCGCTGGACGCCGGAAGCATCAACGTCTTCATCGACGGCGCCAGCCAGAAGAACGACGTGACCGGCAGCGGCATCGCCGGCCAGGATGCCAGCCGCGGCAACCCCTTCCCGCAGAACGCGGTGCAGGAATTCCGCGTGATCACGCAGAACTTCAAGGCCGAGTACCAGAAGGCGTCGAGTGCGATCATCGTCGCGACCACCAAGTCCGGCTCGAACACGTGGTCGGGCAGCGCGTTCGGCACCTACGTGAACAACGACTTCGTCGCCCTCGACTCGTTCCAGCGCCGCAACCGAGCCGGTAACCCGTCGTTCGCGCTGCAGGACTACCGCCGCTACCTCGCCGGCGCCACGCTCGGCGGGCCGATCATCAGGAACAAGCTGTTCTTCTTCGGCTCGTACGAGATGAACAACCAGAACCGCGGCCAGTCGGTGAACTTCAACACCGTGCCGTCCACGGCCGTGATCCCGGCCGATGTGGTGCAGCGCTTCGCCACCAACACCGGCTCGTACCAGTCGCCCTTCCGCTCGAACCTCTTCCTCGGCAAGCTGAACTACTCGGCCAGCGACGAGACGTCGTATGAGCTGAGCTACAACGGCCGCTTCGAGACCGACGTCCGCAGCTTCGGCGGCCAGACGAGCATCGAGTCGGCCGAGAACGTGCGTAACAAGGTGAATTCCGTGGTGGCCAAGCGGTCGTGGTCCAGCGGGCCGCAGCTCCACGAGACACTGTTCAACTTCTCGCGCTGGAACTGGGACCCGACGCCGGAGAACCGCACGCTGGTGGGCCTCGACTACCAGGGCATCGGCCGCCTGGGTGGCCGTGATGGTGGCCAGAGCTGGGTGCAGGATCGCTACTCCATCCGCCATGACTACACCTACAGTGGCCTGCAGCTCGCCGGCGACCACGTGATCAAGGTGGGCGGCAACTACGACCGACTGAACTACAGCGCGAGCAAGACCTTCGTGCGCCCGCCGGTCTTCCGCTTCAACTCGGCGGAGAACTTCGCGTTCCCGCGCGAGGCGCAGTACGGCACCGGCAACCCCGACATCACCGCCGACAACAACCAGTTCGGCCTCTACGCGCAGGACGACTGGAGCCCGACCAAGCGGCTGCAGTTCAACCTCGGCGTCCGCTGGGACGTGGAGACCAACCAGTTCGACCGCAACTACGTGACGCCGTCGCAGGTGCGGGCCGACCTCGACTCGGTGCTGCGTAACCGCGGCTTCGATCCCGGCACCTACTTCAGCGACGGCAGCCAGCGGAAGATCTTCTTCGGCGCCATCCAGCCGCGGGCCGGGTTCAGCTACGCCCTGGACGAGGCGCAGCGGACGACGGTGTTCGGCAGCTTCGGCCTCTTCTACGACCGCAGCAACTTCAACAACGGCCTCGACGAGCGGTTCCGGCTGCAGTACGCCATCCGCACCTTCCGCTTCAGCAGCGACGGGCTGCCGCGCGACGGCTTCCAGACGATCCAGTGGAACTCGTCGTACCTCAGCGCCGCCGGCCTGGACGGGCTGATCGCGAGTGGCCTGGCGCCGAAGCCGGAGGTGTTCCTGATCCGCAACGACCAGAAGCCACCCGTCTCCACGCAGTACAGCGCCGGCATCCGCCAGGTGCTGGGCAGCTGGCGCGCGGCGGCCACCTATACCAACGTGAGCAGCCGGAACGGCTTCACGTTCATCTTCGGAAACCGCACGGCCGAGGGGAACTGCTGCGCGACGGTCAGCTCGAACTACAGCAACGTGCTGCTGAGTGACAACTCACCGCGCACCTGGTACCAGGCGCTGATGCTCCAGCTCGACCGCCCGTACACCTTCGTCGCGCGCGACAAGTTCAACTGGGGCATGGGGGTCGCGTACACCTACGCCCAGGGACGCCAGCGCGGCGGCGACCTGTTCTCGCTGGACTATCCGAGCGTGAGTGCCTATCCGAAATTCCCCACCAGCATCGACGTGCCGAACCTTCTGGTCGCGAACTGGATCGTGGACATCCCGTACCTGTGGGGCATCAACTACTCCGGCGTGATCCGCCTGCACTCGGGCGACCCGTACACGATCGTCGACCAGACGCTCGGGAGCGGTGGCGGACAGCAGAAGCTGCTGCTGAACAGTGGCCGGCCGCCGAAGAAGCGCTTCCTGGTGCCGGGCAACGTGTGGGGCTATCGCAACGTGGACATGCGCCTGCGGAAGGACCTCTTCACCGCCCGCTCGGTGAACCGCATCGGGGTGACGGCGGACCTGTTCAACGCCTTCAACTTCGACAACCTCGGGTGCTGGGATGGCTTCATCCCGACGCCGCCGGGCACCAACGCCAACTTCGGGCGCGCGAACTGCGTGTCGGCTGATGCGCGGCGGTTCCAGGCGGGGCTGACGGTGGACTTCTGACGCCAACTGCTTGAGCGCACAGGCGCAGGGGAGGGCGACGGGCGCAAAGGACTCCGTGTGGCGGGCGGCGACTGGCGCCGCCCGGCGCATCGAGTTGCCTCGGTGACAGCAACGGCAACCGCAACGGCCGACTCGTGTTGTGGGCTGTTGCGATTGCTCGTTCCCAGGGCTTTCGCTGTTGCAGTTCCTTTGCGTTCATCGCCCGCTCTAGCATCTTTGCGTTCAAGCAGTTGGATCGGTCCAGGCCAATGCACGGAGCCACGAATGAAGGCACTGAAGCTGGCGGCTGTCCTGGTTGTTGCAGCCTGCTCGCGTGGCGGGATGACGAGTGCGCCGGTGCCAGCCAGGTATGCCCCGAGCGCACGCGAATCAGCGCTCGCGGATACGGTGGCGGAGCGGACGTTCCGGTGGTTCTGGGAAACGACCGACACCCTCACCGGACTGGCACACGATCGCTGGCCGCGGACGGACTTCTCGTCGGTGGCGAGCATCGGCTTCGCACTCACGGCGTACCCCGTGGGTGCGGAGCGCGGGTGGGTCACGCGGGCGCAGGCCGCGCGCCGCACGCTCACCACGCTGCGGTACCTCTGGACGCTGCCGCAGGGGCCGGCCGCGAAGGGCATGGGCGGGCACAAGGGGTTCTTCTACCACTTCCTGCGCTATACCGACGGCCAGCGCTTCGAAAACGTGGAGCTCTCCACCATCGACACCTCGCTGCTGCTCGGTGGCGCGCTCTTCGCGCAGAGCTACTACACCGGCAGCGACACCACCGAGGTGGCGATCCGCGCGTATGCCGATTCCCTCTACCGGCGCGTCGAGTGGCCCTGGGCCGTCACGCGCGCGCCGCGCGTGAGCATGGGCTGGAAGCCCGAGAGCGGCTACATCACTGCCGACTGGAAGGGCTACAACGAGGCGATGCTCCTCTACATCCTCGCCCTCGGCTCACCGACCCATCCGCTGGGCCGCGATGCCTGGGACGCCTGGTCCAGCACCAACGCGTGGCGCCGCTATCGCGGGCAGGATCACGTGAACTTCACGCCGCTGTTCGGACACCAGTATTCGCACGTCTGGATCGACTTCCGCGGGATCCGCGACGCATACATGCAGGGGAAGGGCATCGACTGGTTCGAGAACTCCCGACGGGCGACCCTCGCGCAGCGGCAGTACGCCATCGACAACCCGCGCGGCTTCCGTGACTACGGGCCAACCATCTGGGGCCTCACGGCGGCCGACGGACCGGCCGACACGCTGCTCACCTGGAAGGACGGCCCGCTGCAGCTCCACACCTACTGGGCGCGCGGGGCCTCCGCGTTCGATGATGCCGACGGGGCCGAGCGTGACGACGGGACCATCGCACCGACGGCGGCGATCGGATCCCTGCCGTTCGCACCCGAAATCGCGTTCCCCGCCATGGTCGCGATGCGCGAGCGGTACGGCGACGCGCTGTTCACGCGCTACGGATTCCACGACTCCTTCAATCCCACGATGCTGGATTTGCCGGGGGTGAAGCTGTCGCACGGCGCCGTCGTGCCAGGTGCCGGCTGGATCGCCCCCGATCACCTCGGCATCGACCAGGGGCCGATCGTGGCGATGCTCGAGAACCACCGCTCCGGCCTCATCTGGCGGACGATGCGTCGCAACCCGTATGTCGTCGCCGGCCTGCGTCGGGCGGGCTTCACGGGCGGATGGCTCGACAGTACGTCCACCGGGCGATGACGTCCTGAGCGCGCGGGAAGGTGTGACGCGGTGAGGTGACCGGCGGCGAGCGAGCGCAGGCATTCCGCACACCGCCCGTGTTGTGGGTGCAGAGATCCGGTCGGCATCATGCCGTCGTAGCCCGATAGCGAGGCGTCCGTTGCACGGGAGTGACCGTGACTGGGCGCCTGCCTGCGCGAGCCGCCGTCGCTCGCTCGCGCCAGCTGTCGGAGGGCCCTTCGACAGCCACCCACAATTCGCCGGGCATGCCAATGTCTCATCCGTACCGGAACGCCACGCGTCTCGTTGCCGTGGCCGCCATCGCGCTCGCAGGCGTCGCGGCCACCGCTGCTCCTGCGTCCGCGCAGGCCACTGTCGTCACCTTCAACAGCCTGACCGAGAGTTCGCCCGGTTCGGGCACGCGCTTCGTTGGCAACTGTCATCTCGAGAGCGGCTTCCTGTTCACGGCGGTGGGCATTCCGTGCACCGGCGCCGCGGCCGCCAATGCGTTCGTGGCGGGCAGCGCCAGCAGCCCCGTCTTCGGTGGCGGCAGCACGCCATCGCTCCTCCTCAACGCGGCTGCGGCCACCACCATCGACATCCGTCGGCAGGACGGCGCCACGTTCGACTTCACGTCGATCCTGCTCGCGCCGTTCGATGGCGCGGCGACGAGCGTGACGTTCAACGGGTTCCGCGCCGGCGGCGACGTGTCGCGGTCGGTCACGCTGGCGGGCAGCCAGGCCGGCTTCGCCATGTTCTCCTTCGCCGACCTCTTCATCGGCGTCACCGGGGTGCAGATCGTCGCCACCAACGAGTTCGGCGAGTCGCTGGTCAAGTTCGACGACTTCAGCGCGGGGGTCCCGGATGTCGGCGTGGTGCCGGAGCCGTCGACGGTCCTGCTGCTCGGATCCGGGCTCTGCATCATGCTGGTTGTGGGCCGCCGCTGGGGGACTCGCGCATGAGCCAGTCAACTGATACGTCCCGGGCTGTGTCCGCCGTCGTGGCGGATCGCCGCGAATTCCTCCGGCGCGCCGGACTCGCCGGTGCTGCCCTCGCGCTGGTGGGCTGTGGTGCCGGTGCCCCGGAGCTGCTCGCCCCCTCCAGCGGGCCGCGGGGCGCCGTCGTCGGGGCCGGTGGTGCGATCACGCTCGACTTCTCGCAGGACATCGACGTGCTGAACTACGCCTATGCGCTCGAGCAGCTCGAGGCGGCTTTCTATATCGGCGTGGTGACCAACGGGGCGTTCGCCTCGGTGTTCACGGCGGCCGAACGACGCGTGCTCACGGACATCCGCGACCACGAGGTGGCCCATCGTGACTTCTTCGCCGCGGCGCTCGGGTCGGCCCGGATCCCGGACCTCACACCGAAGTTCGGCGCGATCGACTTCGCGGACCGCACCAGCGTGCTGCAGACGGCGCGCACCTTCGAGGACCTCGGCGTGAGCGCGTACAACGGCGCGGCCCGGTTCATCGCCAGCGAGGCGTACCTCGGTGTGGCCGGCAAGATCGTCTCGGTGGAGGCGCGTCACGCATCGGCGATCCGGGACATGCTCAGCCCGCGCAGCGCCGCCTTTGCACCGGACGCGTTCGACGCCGGCAGCACCCCGCAGGACGTGCTCACCGCCGCCGGTCCGTTCATCACGGAAAGCATCACCGTCGTCAACGCCTAGGAGCCACACGACATGACCAACGATTCCACCACAGCAGCCATGCCCGGCGCCCTGGATCCTGACATCGCAGCCACGCTCGTCTCCCGGCGCGACGCGATTGCGAAGGGAGCCACCACCTCGGGCACCGTGCTGGCCGGCCTGCGCATGGGCACCATCCCGATGGCGCTCGCAGCCCTCTCCACGGCGGCCTACGGTCAGGGGCGCGCCTTGCCGACCGCCGTGCTGGGGGTGCTCAACTTCGCCCTTCGGCTCGAATACCTCGAGTCGGAGTTCTACAACCGCGGTGTGGCTGCCGCGGGGCTGATCCCCGCTGCCGATCGCACGATCTTCACGACCATCCAGTCGCACGAGGCCGTGCACGTGGACTACCTGAAGACGCTGCTGGGCAGCTCGGCACGGCCGAAGCCCACCTTCGACTTCACGGCCGGCAACGGCAGCGGCAGCGGGCCGTTCGCGGATGTCTTCACGAACTACGCCACCTTCCTGGCCGTCGCCCAGGCGTTCGAGGACACGGGTGTGCGTGCGTACAAGGGACAGGCGGCGACGCTCGCCCCGTACAAGGATGTGCTGCAGGCCGCACTGAGCGTCCACTCCGTCGAGGCGCGTCACGCGGCGGAAGTCCGGCGCCTGCGCGGCAACTTCCAGGACAACGAGCCCAATCAGGGGTGGATCTCGGGGGCGATGACCGACGTTGCCGCGATCGCGCCGGTCTACGCCGGCGAGGCCAACACGACGCACCTCGGCCTGGATGTCACGACCATCACGGGTGTGTCGGCTGGGGCCGTCACGGAAGCGTTCGACGAGCCGCTCACCATGGCACAGGTGCTGGCCATCGTGGACCCGTTCATCGCCTGACCGGGCTCGGCGACCGAAACCCGGTGAATTGAGTGCACTGTCACCGGATTTCGAGTTGAGTGCAGTGTCACCGGATTTCGATTTGAGTGCACTGTCACCGGATTTCTGAGTGCACTGTCACTGATTTTCCTGAGTGCACTGTCACCGGATTACAGATTGAGTGCACTGTCACCGAATTCCTGTCACCGAATTCCCGGCATCGGCAACACGACCGTGTTGCCGATGCCGGTCGGTCCAGGCGTCAACGCTTGCGCGCGAGCATGGTCCCGCGGCACGAGGCTGCGCCGCAGGAACAGGGATAGCGCCGCTTGGCGGCCGGCGTGTGGCGCGTGGGCAGGGTGAAGGCGTAGTCGTACGCCAGCTCCTCGCCGGGCACGATGTCGCGGATGGACTCGATCCAGATGCGCCCGTCGTCGATCACGGCGTCGCAGTTCGGGGCGCAGGAGTGGTTGATCCAACGGGCATCGTTGCCGTCCACGGCGGCGTCGATCACCACCGCATCGTCGATCGCGAAGAGGAAGGTGTGGTGCCGGGTGTGAGTGTCATCGGGGTAGCGGGCCTCCGCCGCCGCGGGTGACAGGCGCTCGCCGGCGTACTCGACCAGCCGGGTGCCGGCCGGGATGTGGTGGGTGGCGAAGGCACCCAGGCCCTGGATCGGTGACTGGCGGATCTCGAAGGGCGGGGAGGCTGTGGCGTCGTAGCGCGGCATTCGTCAAATGTGGCGGGGACCCGGGCCGGGCGCGGGGTGACTCTCGCACGAGGCCGCGCGCGAGACCACCTTTCCCTGTCCATGAACGCACCAACCCGCCCGTCCGTCGTCGACCGCACCGCATTCCTCCGGGTGCTGGCGGTGTACAAGTTCGTGCAGACGGCGATCCTGGTGGCGCTCGGGCTGGCCACGGTGCGGCTGGTACGCCCGGAGGTGGCGGCGGCGTTCGAGCAGTGGGTGCAGGACCTGCCCGTCGGCTACGTGCAGCACGTGTCCGAGCGGTTTCTCGGGTGGATCTCCGGCCCGCAGACGCACCGCGTGCTGATCCTGGGTGGCGCGCTCTTCGCGTACTCGGCGCTCTTCCTGGTGGAGGCCGTGGGGCTCTGGCTGCAGCGGCGCTGGGCCGAGTGGCTGACGGTGGTGGCCACCGGGCTGCTCATCCCGCCGGAGGTCTACGAGTGCTTCATGCACCCGTCCACGACGCTCTTCGTGCTGCTGTTCGTGAACGTGACCGTGGTCTGGCTGCTCGCGAAGCGGCTGCAGCACGAACTGGCGGGGACGATCCCCACCGGACGGGCCCCCGCGCCCTGAGCCTGCGCCGGCCCGCTGCGGCCTGACGGACGGGAGCGCGACGGAAGCGCCTGTTTGCCGCCCGGGGGCGCCGGACGAGGGCCGGAACGCCTGCTGCGGGACGCCTCCGCACCGGCCCAGATCGGACCGCGGGGCCGTTTTTCGGCCCTGGCCGGTGTACCTTCATAAGCTATGACATCAAGTCCCACAAGTTCAGAACTCTCCACCGATACCGGCTTTGCCGGCCTCGGTCTCGATGCACGACTCGTTGGCGCACTCGCCGGTCTTGGCTACGAGGAACCCACCCCGATCCAGAGCGCGGCGATTCCGCCGCTGCTCGCGGGGCATGACATCCTCGCGCAGGCCGCCACCGGCACCGGCAAGACGGCAGCCTTCGCGCTGCCGCTGCTGCACCTCGTCGACACCGGTGCGCCGGCGCGCACCCGCACGAAGGCGCTGATCCTCACCCCCACCCGCGAGCGGGCCATGCAGGTCGCGGAGGCGGTGCACCGGTACGGGAAGGCGATGGGCATCATCGCGCTGCCGATCTACGGCGGCTCGGCGATGGACACGCAGATCCGCGCGCTCCGCCGCGGCGTCGACGTCGTCGTCGCCACGCCGGGCCGCGCCCTCGACCACATCCGCCGTGGCACGCTGTTGCTCGACACGGTGCGGATCGTGGTGCTGGACGAGGCCGACGAGATGCTCGACATGGGCTTCGCCGAGGACCTCGAGGCGATCCTCGCCGCCACGCCGGCCGAGCGCCAGACGGCGCTGTTCTCGGCCACCGTCGCGCCGCGCATCGCGCAGATCGCGAAGAAGCACCTCCGCAACCCGATCAGCGTCAGGATCGACAAGGCGAAGGTGGAGCCGGGCCAGACCGCGAAGGTGCGCCAGGTGGCCTACATCGTTCCGCGCGCGCACAAGATGGCCGCCTTGGGCCGCGTGCTGGACGTGGAGCAGCCGCAGTCGGCGATCATCTTCTGCCGCACGCGCACCGAGGTGGACGAGCTCACCGAGACGATGAACGCCCGCGGCTACCGCTGCGAGGCGTTGCACGGTGGCCTGAGCCAGGACCAGCGTGACCGCGTGATGAAGAAGTTCCGCGCCGAGAAGACGGACCTGCTGGTGGCCACCGACGTGGCCGCGCGCGGGCTCGACATCCAGCACGTGTCGCACGTGGTGAACTACGACGTGCCGACGTCGACGGAGGCCTACGTGCACCGCATCGGCCGCACGGGGCGTGCCGGCCGCGAGGGCGTCGCGATCTCGCTGGCCGAGCCGCGCGAACACCGGATGCTCCGGAACATCGAGCTGGCGACGAAGTCGAAGATCGAGATCGCCACGGTGCCCACCGTCGCCGACCTGCGCACCCGCCGCCTGGAGCTGACGAAGGCGTCGCTGCGCGAGGGGATCCTGGCCGGAGACCTGGATGCGTTCCGCAGCATCGTGGAGTCTCTGGCGGAGGAGTTCGACGTGATGGACGTCGCGGCCGCCGCGGTGAAGCAGCTGGAGCTGGCGAACGGCGGCAGCGCCGACGAGAAGGAGATTCCCGCCGTCGAGCCGCGCCGGGACCGCCCGGAGCGCAGCGAGCGCACGCCCACGCCGCACCGCGGCTCGGCCGAGCGCACGAGCACGCGTTTCGAGCGCAACGAGCGCCCGGAGCGCGCACCGCGCACCGATCGTCCCGAGCGCACGGAGCGGCCCGAGCGCCCCGGCGCCGACGGCGAGCGTCCCGCCCGCCCGGCACGCAAGCCGCAGTGGGATGTCGCACGACTCTATGTCGGCGCCGGCCGCCTGGCGCGGGTCCGTCCGGGCGACCTGGTCGGTGCCATTGCCAACGAGTTGCAGCTCGACGCCAGCGTGGTGGGGGCGATCCAGATCCAGGACAAGTTCTCGATCGTCGAGGTGCCGGACGAGATCGCCGACGACATCATCGACGCGCTCCGCAACACCACCATCAAGGGCAAGCGCGTCGTGGTCCGTCGCGACCGCTCCTGACTTCTACGCCCCTGCGGCATCGTCAGGAGCAACCGCTTCACCGCAAAGTCGCAAAGGGCGCGAAGGGCGCAAAGGGGTCGGTGAACACGGCAGGCCTCTGCTTCCTTTGCGGCAACGAAAAATGCTGTAGGAACTGCGCGCACGATCACGCAGTTCCTAGAGCATCTTCAGTTGCGATGGGCGCAAAGGTTTGAGGTCGGCGCAGACCCCTTTGCGTCCTCCGTGCCCTTTGCGCCTTTGCGTCAATGCTGTTCAAGACGCTCAGGCCGCAGCAGGAGCCGGCGTGCGCACAGGTTGGCGGTAGACCCATGACGCGACCGCGACGCCGGCAACGATCATCAGCGTCGAGAGCAGCTGCCCCATGGTGATGCCGCCGGCGAGGAAGCCGAGCTGGGCGTCGGGCTGCCGCGTGAACTCGACCAGGATGCGCACGACGCCATAGCCGATGAGGAACGCCGTGCCGCCCACACCGGGACGCCACCATCCCTCGCGCCGCGCCTTTGCCTCGAGCCACCAGAGGAAGCTGCCGAGGATGATGCCCTCGCCGAGCATCTCGTAGAGCTGGGACGGGTGGCGCGGCACCTGCTGCGGGTCGGTGGGGAAGACCATCGCCCACGGCACGTCGGACTGGCGGCCGTACAGCTCGGCGTTGATGAAGTTGCCGATGCGGCCGAAGGTGAGGCCCGGCGCGGCGCAGAGCGCGAGCGCGTCGGTGAGGTACATCAGGTCGATGCGGAAGTGCCGCGCGGCCCACCAGCACGCCACCACCATTCCCAGCGCCGCGCCGTGAAACGAGAGGCCGCCGTTCCAGACCTTGAGCCACTCCACACCGGTCAGCAGGCTGCGGTCGTACACCAGCACGTACATCGCGCGGGCACCGAGCAGCATCCCGATGAACAGCGCCGTGAGCCAGGTGTCGAGCCCTTCCTGCGTCAGCGGCAGGGTGCCGTCCTTGATGCGCTTCCGGGCCAGCCGCGCGCCGGCGATGTAGCCGAACACGTACATCAGCCCGTACCAGCGCACGCGCAGGGGGCCGATGTGGATGAGGTCGGGCGAGAGCTTCGGATAGGGCCAGGTCATCTGCCCAATCTAAAGGCCCGCGCCGGGGCCGGCAGCCTGCGGTCTGGCGGCGTTGGAAATCCTCGCGATACCGCTGGTACTGCTGCGTTTTCCGCACTGCCAGGCCACGGAATTCCTGCCAGCCTCTCGTGTCACGAATCTGCGGGACACGACACTAGCCCGGTTCGACGTCGTCACGGAGCCGGTAGCCCACGCCGGGCTCGGTTTGCAGCAGCCGTGGCCGCGCGGTGTCGGCCTCGATCTTCCGCCGGAGCTGGGCCACCACCACGCGCAGGTTCTGCGTGTCGTCCACCACGTGGTTGCCCCAGACCTCGCGCACCAGCAGCCGCTGCGTGCAGACCATGCCGGCGTGCCGGATCAGGGTCGTGAGCAGCTTGTACTCGGTGGGGCTGAGGTGGGTTTCCTCGCCAGCCACGGTGACGAGGCGCCTGACGAGGTCCACCGCCAGGGTGCCGGCACGGAAGGTGGCCTGCGCCGGCTGCGTGGCCCGCGCGGCATGCCGCAGCGCCACGCGCATCCGCGCCAGCAGCTCTCCCACGCTGAACGGCTTCGTAAGGTAGTCGTCCGCCCCCGCGTCGAGCGCGGCGATCTTGTCGTTCTCCAGCTCCCGCGCCGACAGCACGATGATCGGCACGGCGCTCCACTCGCGGATGCGGCGGGTGGCGTCGAGGCCATCGCCGTCGGGGAGCCCGAGGTCGAGCAGGATCAGGTCGGGATTCCGCGCCGCGGCCTGCGCGAGGCCGTCGTGCATCGTCGCCGTCTCGACCAGCCGGTACTCGTGCGCGGGCAGCGCCGAGCGCAGGAAGCGCCGCATCTGCGGCTCGTCCTCGATGAGCAGGACCAGCGGGCCGGCCTGCGTCATGCGGTGACGTCGTCGTCGGGACCGTCGTGGGGCATGCCGACAATGTGCGCCGGCGGCTCGCCGGCGGGCAACGAGAAGCGCACCACGGTGCCACCGCCGTCGCGCGCCTCGAGCCAGATCCTGCCGCCGTGCGCCAGCACGATGCCGCGACAGATGGTGAGCCCCAGCCCCACGCCCGGCGTCTCCGTCGAGTGCTCGATGCGGTGGAACTTGTCGAACACCGCCAGCGCCTGGCCCGGCGGGATGCCGATGCCGCGGTCACTCACGCTGACGGTCACGGTGTCGCGGGCTGCGGTGGCGCCGATCGCGATCGGCGAACCCGCCGGCGAGTACTTGAGCGCGTTCTCGAGCAGGTTGATGAGCACCTGCTCCACCAGGATCGCGTCGATGCAGACCAGCGGGAGTGCGACCGGCAGCGACACGGTCACCTCGCGGCCGGCGAGGCGCTCGTCGAGTCGCAGCAACGCCACGCTCACCACCTCCTCCAGCGGCTGCCACTCCTGGTGCACGCTGAGCGCCCCGGTCTCGACGCGGATCATGTCGAGCAGGTTGCCGACCATGCGCGTCATGCGGCGCGATTCCTCCACGATCGCCTGCGCGAGGTCACGCCGGGTCTCGTCACCGAGGGTGGTGCCGGCGTCCGCGAGGCTGCTGGCGGCACCCTCGATGGCGCCGAGCGGCGTGCGCAGGTCGTGCGAGAGGGAGCTGAGCAGCGACGTCCGCAGCCGCTCGGCCTCCACCTCCACGCGGGCCAGCTCGGTGCCCTCGGCGAGCCGCACCCGCTCGAGGGCGATGGCGGCCTGCGTGGCGAATGATTCCAGCAGCTGCCGGCGCGCCGGGTCCGACACGTCGCGCGGATCGGCCGGCGCCATCCGCAGCACGCCATGCGCCACGTCGGAGGCCACCAGCGGCAGGTAGAGCGCCGGGCTGGCCGGCAGGGTCTGCGTCCCCATGCCCGCCATCTGGCGGTGTTCGAAGGCCCAGCGCTCCACGCCGTCGTCGGAGTCCAGCGCGCCATCGTCGCGGCGCAGGCTCACCCGTGAGCTGCCCGGCACCACGCTGGTGCTGTGCCGCTCGAGCGCGGCCGAGATCTCCGCCGGTGCCCGCGCGGCGCTGAGGTCGGAGGAAAGCGAGAATGCGGCCGCGGTGCGCGCCTCCCGTGCGCGCGCGGCGTCGGCCTGCGCACGGAGCGTGCCCGTGAGCCGGCTCACCAGCACTGCCACCACCAGCATCATCGCGAACGTGAGCAGGTAGTTCGCATCGCTCACCGCCAGCGTGTAGAACGGCGGCACGAAGCAGAGGTCGAACGCGAGGATCGCGAGCACCGAGGCGAACAGGGCGGGCCGGTACTGCGTGCGGCTGCCGATGATGGCGATGCCGAGGATGTAGAGCATCGCGACGTCGGTCGTGCTGACACGTGCACGCAGCAGCAGGCCGATGGCGGTGACGATCCCCACCACCACCGTGGCCTGCAGGTAGCCGGACAGGCGCGGCGCCGGTGCATGCTGCGCCGCGGTGGCACTGCCGTCCCCGCGCGGCGCATCGGCTGCGACCACCATCACGTCCACGCTGGTCACGCGCTGGGCCACGGCGTCCAGCAGTGACCGGCGCCAGGGCGCCCAGGCGCGCCGTCGGGGCTGGCCGAGCACCAGCCGGGTGACGTTGTTCGCCCCCACGAACCCGGCAACGGCATCGGCGACATCGTCGTTCGCGAGGGTCACGGCCCGCGCGCCGAGGCGCTCGGCCAGCTGCAGGTGTGCGGCCACCGTGGCGCGGTCGTCGTCGCTGAACCCGCCGGCCATCACCGGCTCCACGCTGAGCGCGATCCACTCGGCGTCGAGCGCCTCGGCGAGCCGGCGCGCGCGGCGCACGATGCGGTCGTCGTCGGGCCGGCGTCCCACGCACGCCAGCACGCGGTCGGTGGCGGCCCACGTGTCACGGATGCCGCTGCGCTGCATCCAGCCGCGCATGTCGGCGTCCACGCGCGACGCCGTGCGGCGCAGCGCCAGCTCGCGCAGCGCGAGCAGGTTCCCGCGGCGGAAGAACCGGTCCAGTGCGCGTGCCGCCTGCTCGGGCACGTACACCTTGCCGTCGCGCAGGCGCTCGATCAGCACCTCCGGCGACACGTCCACCAGCTCGATCTCGTCGGCATGCTCGATCACGCTGTCAGGCACCGTCTCGCGGACGGTGATGCCGGTGACCTGCGCCACCACGTCGTTCAGGCTCTCGACGTGCTGCACGTTGAGGGTGCTGTAGACGTCGATCCCGGCGTCGAGCAGCTCGTCCACGTCCTGCCAGCGCTTGGCATGGCGGCTGCCGGGGGCGTTGGTGTGCGCCAGTTCGTCGAGCAGCAGGAGCGCGGGGCGGCGCGCCATGGCGGCGTCGAGGTCGAACTCCTCGAGCACGATGCCGCGGTGCTCCACCGTCCGCCGCGGCAGGATGGGCAGCCCCTCGGTCAGGCGCTGCGTCTCGCGCCGCCCGTGCGTCTCCACGATGCCGATGACCACGTCCACGCCCTCGTCGCGACGGGCGGCGGCTGCCTCGAGCATCGTGAAGGTCTTGCCCACGCCCGGGGCCGCACCGAAGAACAGCTTGAACCGGCCGCGCGTGCGTGCCTCATCGCCCTCCTCACGCAGCCGGTGCAGCAACGCGTCAGGATCGGGGCGCCCGTCGCGCGGCTCGACCATGCCGGTCAGAACGCCAGGCTGAGCGACGTCACGAGCAGGCGGTCACGTGACGACCCGATCGCGGCGCTGCCATGCGCGAGGAGCGGGGAGGAGGTGTGCAGCTCGCGCACCTCCGATCGCCAGCGCACGCCCTCATCCAGTGTCACATCCACTCCCAGTGACCCGCCAGTGCCGGTGAATCCCGTCAGCAACCCCGTGCCGATGATCACCTGGTCGGGATCGGCATAGCGCTCGAGTCGCCCGACCACCGCCACCCGCGCGCTCACCGGCTGCCGCGCGATGCCGACGAGCCCATCCCAGCGCCGGCCACCCTGCGACCCGATGTCGACCTGGCCCTGCAACTGGGTGCCGGTGGGCAGCACTCCCTTCGCCATCACCTGGTGGAACTGCCGGAGCACGCCGCTGCCGCCGGTGGGGCGCTCGTTGCCGAAGAAGTTGGCGTAGCTGAGCGTGAGCGCAGGGGAGACGGCCACGTCGATCCGGCCGCCGACGGCCTTGGACCGGTTGTTCTCGGCGATGTTCTGCCAGCCGTTCATCACGTGCGCCTGCGCGGTGACACGCGGTGTCGGCTGCCAGGTGAGCTTCACACCCGAGAGATAGTACGGCGAGTAGTCCGCCACCAGCGAGCGCGTGTAGGTGGGGTTGTCGGATGACGACCAGCCCTCGAGGCCGATGTAGCTCAGGTACACGCCGCCATCGACCCAGGCGTGATCGCCGAGCTTCACGCCGACCACGGCCTCCTGGATCATCCGTGCGACGTCGGGGCCGCTGGTGGGGCCGCTGCGTGGTTCGCCGGCGTAGTTGACCTGCACCGACGTGCCGGCCTGGATGGCGAACCGTGCCCGGAGCGCGCGGCGCTCGACGGTCACGCCGAGCCAGGCGAGGTTCACGTTCACCTCGTCGTGGCGCACGGCCTGGGTGGTGAACTGCCGTTCGCCATCCACGGGCCGGTTGGAGTCCCAGGCGTAGTAGGTGTCGATGAAGCCGTTGAATCGGATGCGGGTGGCGGTGTCGGCCACCTGCGCGCCGAGGGCGCCGGTGAGCAGCGCGAGGGCGGCGGCGAGGCAGAGTGGGCGGATCATGGTGTCATGGTGGGACGAAGAGTCGGGGCCGGCGCGGCGGTCGCGGGGAGGGCGTCGAGCGCGAGATTGACCTGCAGCACGTTCACGCGTGGTTCGCCGAGCAAGCCGAAGGTACGTGTTGCCGTGCCGGCGTCCACGGCCTGCCGCACGACCCGGGGGTCCAGGCCGCGGGCCTGCGCGATGCGCGCCACCTGCAGGTCGGCCGCCGCCGGCGACAGGTGGGGATCGAGCCCGCTGCCCGAGGCCGTGACGAGGTCCGCCGGCACCGGCGTGTCGCCAGCGTCGCCGGCGGCGCGGATGCTGGCCACCCGGGCCCGCACCAGGCTGTCGAGGGCAGGGTTGGTCGGGCCGAGGTTGGAGCCGGCACTGCCGCGCGCATCGTACGGCCGTGCGATGGCCGACGGGCGACCCCACAGGTAGCGCGGGCTGGTGAATGACTGGCCCACCAGCAGCGAGCCGCGCACCGTGTCGCGCACGGTGATGAGTGATCCGCGCGACCGCACGGGGAAGGCGGTGGCCGCGATGCCGGTGACCGCGACGGGATACACGATTCCTGTCAGGAGGGAGAGCACGCCGAGGGCGCGGAGTCCGGGGAGCAGGTCGGGGCGAAGGGACATGCGAACCTCAGGTGAGGTGCAGCGCCACGAGGGCGCGGTCGATGAGCCAGCTGCCGGCGAACGGCGCGGCCAGCCCGCCGAGGCCGTACACCAGCAGGTTGCGGCGCAGGATCGCCGCTGCACCGAGCGGGCGGTACGTCACGCCGCGGAGCGCCAGCGGGATGAGCGCCACGATCACCAGCGCGTTGAAGATCACCGCCGAGAGCACCGCGCTCTGCGGTGTGGCGAGCCCCATCACGTTGAGGCGGTTCAGCGCGGGGTAGGTGGTGGCGAAGGCGGCGGGAATGATCGCGAAGTACTTCGCGACGTCGTTCGCGAGGCTGAAGGTGGTGAGCGAGCCGCGCGTCATGAGCATCTGCTTCCCGGTCTCGACGATCTCGATCAGCTTGGTGGGGTTGGAGTCGAGGTCCACCATGTTGCCCGCCTCCTTCGCCGCCTGCGTGCCGGAGTTCATCGCGACCGCGACGTCGGCCTGGGCCAGCGCGGGTGCGTCGTTGGTGCCGTCGCCGGTCATCGCGACCAGCCTGCCGCCGGCCTGGTACTCGCGGATGAGCCGCAGCTTGGCTTCCGGCGTCGCCTCGGCAAGGAAGTCGTCCACCCCCGCCTCGGCGGCGATGGCCGCGGCCGTGAGCGGGTTGTCCCCGGTGATCATCACGGTCTTGATGCCCATCCGCCGCAGCTCGGCGAAGCGTTCGCGGATGCCACCCTTCACGATGTCCTTGAGCTGGATCACGCCGAGCACGCGCGGGCCGTCGGCCACCACCAGCGGTGTGCTGCCGGCGCGGGCCACCTCCGTGACCGCGGCGGCGACATCCGGCGGCACGGTGCCGCCGTGCGACGTCACGAGGCGTGCGATCGAGTCCGCCGCGCCCTTCCGGATGGAGCGCGTGCCGAAGTCCACCCCGCTGCTGCGGGTCTCGGCCGTGAACGGGACGAACGTCGCCTCGCCCACGGCGAACGAGTGCTCGCGCAGCTCGTGCAGTGTCTTCGCCAGCACCACGATGCTCCGCCCCTCCGGCGTCTCGTCGGCCAGTGACGCCAGCTGTGCCGCCTCGGCCAGCTCGCGCTCCGGCACGCCGGCCGCAGGAATGAAGCGTGACGCCTGCCGGTTGCCGAGCGTGATGGTGCCCGTCTTGTCGAGCATCAGGACGTCCACGTCGCCGGCCGCCTCCACGGCGCGGCCCGAGGTCGCGAGCACGTTCTGGCGCAGCATGCGGTCCATCCCTGCGATGCCGATCGCCGACAGCAACCCGCCGATGGTGGTCGGGATGAGGCAGACGAGCAGCGCCACCAGCACCGTCAGCGTCACCGGCACGCCGCTGCCGGCGGCGGTCACGCTGAACCGGGAGTAGGGCAGCAGCGTTGCGCAGACCAGCAGGAAGATGATCGTGAGCGCGGCCAGCAGGATCGCCAGCGCGATCTCGTTCGGCGTCTTCTGCCGGTGTGCCGCCTCGATCAGGCCGATCATCCGGTCGAGGAAGCTCTCACCGGGGTTGGCGGCGATGCGCACCACGATCCAGTCCGAGAGCACGCGGGTGCCGCCGGTCACGGCGCTGCGGTCGCCGCCAGCCTCGCGGATCACCGGTGCACTCTCGCCGGTGACCGCACTCTCGTCCACGCTCGCGATGCCCTCGATGATCTCGCCATCGCCGGGGATCACGTCGCCCGCCACCACGTATACCACGTCGCCCTTGCGCAGCGTCGCCGCGGCCACGCTCTCGATCACCAGGTGATTCGCGGGATCGTCGAGCTTCCGGGCCATCACGTCGCGCCGCGTGGCCTTCAGAGCATCAGCCTGTGCCTTGCCGCGGCCCTCGGCCAGCGCCTCGGCGAGGTTCGCGAACAGCACCGTGAACCAGAGCCAGGCGGCGATGGCCCACACGAACGCGGGCGAGCCCTCCGTCACGCGGCCCGTGCTCGCGAGAAGGGCCAGGATCGTGGTCGCGATGCTGCCGACGAAGACCACGAACATCACCGGGTTCCGTACCTGAGAGCGGGGGTCGAGCTTGGCGAATGCGGCGAGGATGCCGGCCCTTAGTTGCCCGGACCGCACCAGCCCGGTCCGTTCATGCGTGGACATGGTCAGCGCCCTCCCTGCTGGAGCTGTTCGACCACCGGCCCGAGTGCCAGCGCCGGCAGGAAGGTGAGTGCCCCCACCAGCAGCACGGTGCCGATGAGCAGGGCGGTGAAGAGCGGAGTGTGCGTCGGCAGCGTGCCCGCGCCGGCCGGCACCCGCTTCTTCTGCGCCAGGCTGCCGGCGATGGCCAGCACGGGGATGATCACGCCGAATCGCCCGACCCACATCACCACCGCGAGCAGCACGTTGTAGAATGGCGTGTTCACCGACAGCCCGCCGAAGGCGCTGCCGTTGTTGTTGCTGGCGGAGCTGAGTGCGTAGAGGACCTCGGTGAAGCCGTGGGCGCCTGGGTTCAGGATGCCGGAACGTCCCGCCTGCGTCCCCACGGCGAGTGCCGTGCCAAGCAGCACCGCCGCCGACGGCAGCAGGATCACCAGCGCCGACATCTTCATCTCGAAGGCCTCGATCTTCTTGCCGAGGTACTCGGGCGTGCGTCCCACCATCAGCCCGGCGATGAACACCGTGATGAGTGCGAACACCAGCATGCCGTACAACCCGCTGCCGGCGCCCCCGTAGACGATCTCGCCGAGCTGCATGAGCCAGGTCGGAGCGAGGCCGCCAAGCGGCGTGAAGCTGTCGTGCATGGCATTCACCGACCCGTTCGACGCGGCGGTGGTGGCGGTGGCCCAGAGGGCGCTGTTGACGATGCCGAAGCGCACCTCCTTGCCTTCCATGTTGCCGCCGGCCTGGGTGGCGGTGGCATCGGCCATCACGCCGGCCCGTGCCAGCAGCGGCGTGCCGGCCTGCTCGGCAGCGATGGTGCCCACCGCGAGCGGCGTGAAGATCATCGTCATCGCGGCCAGGATCGCCCACCCCTGTCGCATGTCACCCACGATTGCGCCGAAGGTGCAGCAGAGGGCGGCGGGGATCAGCAGGATCGCGACCAGTTGCAGCAGGTTGGAGAGCGGGGTGGGGTTCTCGAGGGGATGCGCGCTGTTCACGCTGAAGAACCCGCCGCCGTTGGTGCCCAGCTGCTTGATCGCCACCTGGCTGGCGGCGGGGCCCAGCGGGATCACCTGCGTGGCGGTCGGGTCGGGCGCGGCGTCGAGCACGTGGGCCGTGGCGGGGGCGTCGAAGGTCTGCACCACGCCCTCGCCGGCCAGCGCCACCGCGAGCACGAGGGACAGCGGCAGCAGCACATGCACCGTCCCGCGCACGAGGTCCACCCGGAAGTCACCGATGGTGCCACGCTCGGCGCGGGTGAAGGCGCGCACCAGCGCAGCCAGCACCGCCATGCCGGCCGCCGCCGAGACGAAGTTCTGCGTGCCGAGCGCCAGCATCTGCGTGAGGTACGACATCGTGCCCTCACCGCCGTAGGCCTGCCAGTTGGTGTTGGTGACGAAGCTGATCGCGGTGTTCAGCGCCAGCGTCGGTTCGACGGCACCGAGGGCCAGCGGATTGAGCGGCAGGAGACCCTGCAGCCGCTGCAGCGCGTAGACCAGCAACACGCCGGCTGCGCTGAACAGCAGCACCTGCCGGGCATAGGCAGCCCATCCCGTCTCGCTGTCGGCGGAAACGCCGGTGAGGCGCAGGCAGAGTCGCTCGAGTGGTGCGAGCAGCGGCGAGAGGATGGTGCGCTGGCCCTGGTAGACGCGCGCCATGTACACGCCGAGCGGGTGCGCGGCGAGGAGCACGAGGGCGATGAAGAGGGCGGATTGCAGCCAGGCGGAGCGCGTCATCCGAGGCGCTCCGGCGCCAGCAGCGCATGGATCAGGTAGGCCAGCAGCGCGAGGACGACCAGCGCGGCGATGATGTCGGTCAGCGGCATGGTCGGCTCAGCGGCGCGCGAGGGCGCGGACGGCGAGGAGCGACAGCGCCAGCAGCGCGCCGGCCACCAGCAGTACGACGAGGTCCATCGGTATCTCCGTCGGGAAGGGAACTCCCTCAGGTTACCGGTGGCGGCGTGAGCGCCGTGCGAGACTTCGGGTGGCGGGTGTGAGAGAAGTGTGAGGGCGTGGACGGGAACGGACCGGGCGGGTGACGCATGCCCGCGTCACCCGCACGGTGGTGGTTCACGATCCCTGTCCCCGTGCACGGTCCCCGCGAACGTGGTCCACTCGACCACGGCTCAGAACCGGAACACCTGGTCCGCCCGGGATCCCCCGGAGAAGAACTGCGTCGCCTCCTTCCCGCTGCCGAGGTGCTTCAGCTTCACGATGTTCTGCTGGTCGTCGAACAGCTCGAACATCGTCGCGTTGTGCATCGACACCGCAGTGATCGGCGCCGCCGACGTCCATGTCACGATGAATGCCCACATCTGCCCGTCCGCCCCGCCGCTCACGACCACCGGTGCGAGCCGCCGTCCGTTCACCGACACGGGGAACATCTCCGCCAGGTACGACTGGAACGCGGCCTCCGCCGCCTTCGAGGCCAGCACCAGCGCCGGCGTGCGCGAGCGCTCCACCAGCGCCCGCGTCACGTCGTCGGTGAACATCCGGATCTGCGCCGTGATCACCGTGGGCTCGATCGCCATGCGCGTGTACGACACGTGGAAGTCGTGCCGCACGGGCGGGTCACGCCCCGGCACCTCGCGGGCGGGGGCGGCCGACAGCACCGTCCCCGCCAGCAGCAGCGCCGGCAGCCAGCCGGTCATCACGGCAGGACCGGCGCCGGCTTCGACCACTTGTTGTTCTCGCGGTTGATGTCCACGAGCGCGTTGTCTGGGTCGAGTTCCACCGACGCCACCTCCTTCTGCGAGAAGCGGCCGTACTCGAAGGCCTTCTCGTTCGTGCGCCAGATCGAGACCGGCAGCCGCACCCGTTCCTTCGTGCCGTCGGTGAACGTGAACTCCATCACCACCGGCATCACCAGCCCGCCCTTGTTCTCCAGCGAGACGCGGTTGTAGAAGCGACCGCGTTCCCCCAGGCCAAGCGAGTCGGCGTTCTGCGCCTCGACCTTGCCGATCGCCTGGTCGTTGGCGTGCGTGCTGTAGAACCAGCCACGCCAGAACCAGTTCAGGTTGTCGCCGCTGGCCTGCATCATGCTGCGGAAGAAGTCGGCCGGCTGCGGGTGCTTGAACATCCATGCCTGGCTGTACTCGCGGAACGCGGCATCGAACAGCTGCGGGCCGAGCACCTGCTCACGCAGGATGAACAGGCCGGACGCCGGCTTGGTGTACCCGTTCGGGCCGAAGCCGCGGTGGATCAGGTCCGACTCCGTCATCAGCGGCACCTGGTCGGTGTTCCGCATGTATCCGACGATGTTCGCCCCCACGATCGGCAGCCGGGCCTTCGGCCACGACTGGTCGAACTCCACCGACGCCATCCCTTCCAGGTAGCTGTTCAGCCCCTCGTCCATCCACGTCCACTTCCGCTCGTCGCTGGCCACGATCATCGGGAACCAGTTGTGCCCGACCTCGTGGATGGTCACCGCCACCAGGCCGTACCCCACGTTCTTCAGCACCGTGGCGTTCGCGTTGGCCGGCGGGCGGGCGCCGCAGAACGCGATCATCGGGTACTCCATGCCGCCCACGATGCCGTGGATGTTGCTGGCCTTGGGGTACGGGTACTCGAACGCCAGCTTCCCGTACGTGCGCATGGTCTGCGCGATGGCCTTGGTGCTCAGCGAATCCCACACGCCGAGCGCCTCGCGCGGGTACAGCGAGTGCATCTCGATCGGCTTCGACGCCGGCGTGTACCGGAAGCCGGCTGCATCCCAGATGAAGCCCGGCGACGACGCCCATGCGAAGTCGCGCACGTTCTCGGCCTTGAACCGCCACGTCAGCGGCGCCGAGCCGGCCGGGCGCGTGGCCGGCGTGTTCGCCTCGTCCTTGGTGATGATGTAGACCTGCGTCTCCGACGTCATCGCCTGCGCCAGCCGCTGCCGCTGCGTGGCCGTCAGCACCTCGGTCGGGTTCATCAGCGTGCCGGTGGACTGCACGATGTGGTTGTGCGGCACCGTGATGCTGACGTCGTAGTTGCCGAAGTTCAGGTAGAACTCACCCTGCCCGTAGAACTGGTCGTTCTGCCACCCCACCACGTCGTCGTACACGGCGGCGCGCGGGAACCACTGCGCCGCGAGGTACTCCCAGCCGTCCTTGAGCTTCTCGCGCGCGCCGCGGCCGTTGCGGCTGGCGAACGACTCGGGCATCACGTAGCTCCAGTCGATCTCCAGGTCCTGCACCCCGCCGGTGGCCAGCGGCGACGACAGCGGCACCTTCATCTGCGTGCCCTGCAGCACGAAGGCGGCATCGGTCTTCTGGCCGGTGCGCGACACCAGCTGCACGCGCGTGATCGTGTAGCCCTTGGTGTCCAGGCGCGCGTTGATGAACGCCAGCGCGCGGGGCGAGATGTTGCGCGGCAGCGCCGGCGCGCCGATCATCGCCTCGCTCACCGTGGGGTTGTCGATGTTCTGGTCGAGCTGGAACCAGAGGTAGCCCAGCGCGTCGGGGGCGTTGTTGTGGTAGGTGACGCGCTCGGAGCCGGTCACGGTGTGCGTGGTGGTGTCGAGCGCGACGCGGATCACGTAGTCCACGCGCTGCTGCCAGTACTTCGCGCCCGGCTTGCCGTTGGCGGCGCGGGTCTCGTTCGGTGCGGGCCACTGGTCCAGCACGCGGAACATGGACTGGTTGGTGCGGCCGACGGTGTCGGGGTGGAGCCACTGCTGCGCGCCGAGCGGCGCCGATGCGAGCAGGCCAAGGGCCGTGAGGAGCCGGCGACAGACGATGGGAGATGACATGGGGTGGCGGTCTGGAGGTTGGGACGACACACGGAAAACTACGGGGGGACCGGCGGAACGGTTCCGCTCAGCCGCGCTGCCCGGCCAGGCAGGGAGCACGGAGGACCTCCCCGGCCTGGCGCGGACCTTCCGCGCCCCCGTCGTGGCGCGGTGCGCGGGGTCGCTCACAGCCGCGCCAGCAGCATCTGCGTGGCACATCCCAGCGTCACGCCGCTGGCCGCCAGCACGTACCCGCGGCGGTCCGTCAGGCGGCCCACCAGCAGGGCCCCGATCACCGCCAGCACCACCAGCACGATGACCTGCGCCAGCTCGATGCCGAGGTTGAAGGCCAGCAGCGGCATCACGATCGACTCCTCGTCGCCCAGCAGCCCCCGCAGCACCGACGAGAATCCGAGCCCGTGAATCAGGCCGAAGGTCAGCGCCATGGTGTAGCGGGGCCAGAGCCGGCCGGCGGTGTCGGTCGCCGGAGGGTCGTTGGCACGCCGGCCACGCCGCCAGGTCCAGAGGTTCACGACACTGGTGACCACGATGGTGCCCGGGATCAGCGCCTCCACGACACGCGTGTCGGGATGCACCAGGTTCAGCGTGGCCAGCGCCAGCGTGAGCGAGTGCCCGATGGTGAACGCGGTGATCAGGACGAGGAGCTGGCGCCATCCTCCGAGCTCGTGCGCGAGCGCGAGGGTGGCCAGGAAGAGCAGGTGGTCGGCCGCCTCAGGGGTGAGGATGTGGTGCAGGCCGAGCGCGAGGAAGCTGCCGAAGGACGACATCGGGAAGGCTGAGGACGGTCGCGCCCGCGACCGTCGCGTCGCGCGCGACCTAAGGTCGCTCTTTCGCCGTCCGCTGGGCAGCACCCTCGCCCGACGCGCTGCCGCTGCCACCGGTGCTGGTGTTCACGGCTGTGCCGCCGCCGGCCGCCGCTGCACCGCTGTAGCCCACGCTCCCGACGCTGCTGCCCACCGATTGCACCGGCCGCGCCGTCCGTCCGTCTCCGTCGACGGCCCCCTGCGAGTAGCCTCTGCCATTCACGACCCGGCTGGGCGGCGAGGCGGAGGCCGGCGGATTGGCGTTCGGTGTGCCACCGCCCACCCAGGTGTCCGGATAGACGACGTACGCCTGCCGGTATTGCGAGAGGTTGTAGCAGTAGCTGTCGTTCCACCCGCCCCACGCCGAGCCGTAGCTGCCGTACCCGAGGTAACACGAGTAACTCGGCGAGCACGACGCGCTCATGTACATGCCGCCGTAGCCGCCGCACCCGAATGTGCCGAGCCCCGCGAGCATTGCCGCGTTGGCGACGGCCCGCTCGCGCGCAGGCTGGCGCAGGGCGACCCGCTCGCGGACCACCGGCTCACCGCGCGGGGAGAGCGTGAATGTGCCGGGGCTGGAAACGGCAATCATCATGTCGAGCACCCGCTCCGGCACGCCCGCGGCGCGCAGGCTCCGCAGGTCGCGCGCGCCGAAGAGCACCTTCTGCCCGTGGCCGGCAATCCACGCCTCCACCAGCGCCGGGTCCAGCAACTGCGTGGCGTCCAGCACGTCGCCGGCGGTGAGCGACGCGAGTGCGGTGGAGCGCGCCGTGCGGACGACGGAGCCGTCGGGGTTCGGCACGCGGCGCAAGACGGCGGCGGACACGGCGCGCGTGTCCGCCGCCAGCCGGTGCTCGATGATGCGCACCGCGGTGGTCCCCCGCCGCTTCATCGCCTGCACCCGCACGAACGACCCTTCGGTGCGCATCGTGAAGACCGACGTGGACTGCTGCGTGACGCTGTCGGCGCAGGTGAACTCCGTGCGCACCTGGAAGGAGCGCTCGTTCAGCAACCACCCGGTGACCTGGGTGCCGGTGCACCCATCGCGCTCGAGCGCCACGGGCCGTCCGGTGAGGTCGAAGCGCTCGCGCATGGTGGCGGAATCACCGGCGACCGTCATCAGGTCGACGATGCGCGGGTCATCGGTCGAGAGCAGGCAGGTCATCGGCCCGCGCAGCCCGTCCACCGTCGTCTCCCAGCAGCCCAGGTATGGCAGCCAGTGGGCATCGACCGTGATGGCAGGCGCCGCAGCGGTGTCGGGGGCCTGCGCACCGAGACTCGCCGCGGTGCCGGCCACGATCAGGCCGAGTGCGGCGCACGTCCGGCGGTGCGCCGTCAGTGCGCGCGGCATCACGGCCTCGGCTTCGCGGTGCGCTGCGCACCGCCGCCACTCGTGCTGCTCCCGCCCGACGACGATGACCCGGAGCCAGATCCCACGCTGGTGGAGGTGCCGCCGCCGCCGCCCGAGGGCGTCGCCCGGCGGCCGTCATTCGACGCGCCGCCCTGCGAATAGCCGGCCCCGTTCACCACCCGGCCCGGTCGCGGAGCCGGACCCGTCGGCGTGGGCTGCGTGATGATCACCACCGGTCCGCCGCCGCCATAGGCCCAGCCGGAGTTCTGGCAGCTGAAGACCGAGATGCACGCCGCGTATGGATTGAGCCAGTTGCCGTACAGGCCGCCGGCGTAGCCGTAACCATAGCCGTACCCGTAGCCATACGTCCCGCCCCCGACATACGGCGACCCGAGCATCGGGTCGTAGCCCCACGGCACCTGGCCACCGGCGACCACGCGGGGGTCCGCGGTGGCCGTCCGAACGGCGGGAGAACCGCCGCGTGCCAGGGTGAACACCTGCGGATTGGACAGCGCCACCATCACGTCGATCACGCCCGGTGCCACGCCCGCATCACGCAGCCGGCGCAGGTCCGTCGCCGCGAGGTCGAAGCGCTGGCCGCGATCCGCGATCCACGCCTCCACCACCGGCGAATCCACCTGCTTCACCGCCTCGGCCACGTCGGCGGCGGTCACCGGCGCCGCCGCTTCCACGCGCGCGGCGTATGTCCGCAGCTCCGTGGCCGGCGGCATGCGGTCCAGCATCGCCTGCGGCACGTCAGCCCCTGGCGCCACCGACGCGAAGTTGATCACGCGAACGCCCGAGCCGCCGCGCGTCTTCACCGCCTCGATGCGCGCGAAGCCGGCGTTGTGCGACATGGCGTAGAGGCTGCTCGTCTTCTGCACCGGCCCGCCGCCACAGGTGAGCTCGGACTGCACGAACAGGCGCCGCTCATCGCGCGACCAGGTGCCGCGTTCCCATCCGGTGCAGCCGTCACGCGTGCGCGTGACCTGCCGCCCGCTGGCATCGATCAGCAGGCTCGTGACCACCGAGTCGGCGCCGATGCTGCGCAGCTCGACGACCTGCGGGTCTTCCGTGCCGAGGATGCAGACGCCCGGGCCGGCGAGGCCACCCGTGTGCGTGCTCCAGCAGCCGACGAAGGGACGCCAGCGCTCGTCGAGGCGCACGCCCGGGTCCTTCTGGGCAAGGGCCGGCGTGGCGAGCAGCAGGCCGAACGCGGCGGTGCAGAGCGCGCCGGTGGTGCGTGTGGTGACGGTCATGGTCGTCCCCTCCTACAGGCGCATGGTGAGGCCGAGCGACGCCGAGCCGCCGGACAGGTCGATCTTGTCGAAGCCGACGAAGGCGCCACGCGAGGCGTTCATGCTGCCACGCGACGCGGTGTAGCGCAGGTCACCCATCAGCGAGAAGCGGGTGGTGAGCCGGAGCTCGGTGCCCAGGCTGGCGTAGGCCATCGGGGCCCACCCCGACGCCTTGTACTCGTCGCGGAAGACGTTGAGCGTCTCGAAGTCCACGAAATCGCCGGTCTGGCTGAAGGTGTAGCTCATGACGCCCGCGCCGGCGCCCACCCAGGGCGTGATGCGGGACGGGATCCAGGCGAACTTCGAGATCCGCTCGCCCGGCGCGGTGACGGCGTAGCGCACGCCGAGCGACACCGGGAAGCGCTGCAGGCGGGTGGACTGCTCGATCGGCAGGTCGTTGTTGTCGACGTAGCGCCGGAACTCGGACGCCACGTCGCGGCTCGAGTTGCCGGCGGTGAGCACGATCTCGGCGCGCTCGCTGAGGCGCACCCCGAGGTCCACCTGGTAGCCGCCGGTGGCGAAGTCACCCCGGTTCACGGTGAGCTGCTCGGTGACCAGGCCGTAGATGTCGCTGCCGGCGGTGGGGCGCTCGTAGCCGCCGCGCACGGAGAGACTCAGGATCGGACGGCGGAAGTAGAAGCCGTCACCCACGCTGCCCACGTTCTGGGCCATCAGCGGAATCGGGGCCGCGGCGGCGGCAAGCGCCAGCAGCCAGCGCAGCCAGGTGCCGGTGCGCGGCTCGGCCGTGCGGGCACGGGCGGCGGAGCGGGGATGGAACCGGGTCGGGGAGGGACGCATGGGGCGCTCCGGGGCTGGGCTTGGCGGGAAGACCACCAGAATGGTATCAGCTGAGTACCAGTGTCGGAGTCTGCAGTTCCGTCAGCTGAGGATGCTGCCCAAGCCGGGCCGGCACCAGCCCCCTCCTCACCCCGCCGGCGGTGTGCCCGAGGGCCCGGCGTCGCCGGCCGCGGGCGCGTCGCCCGGCGCGGCGGGGAGGCGGCCATCCCGCTGCAACGCCCGGCGCAGGACGAACTCGATCTGGCCGTTCAGGCTGCGCAGGTCCGCGTTCGCCCAGCGCTGCATGGACTCCAGCAGCGCCGGGTCGACGCGCAACAGGAATGACTTCCGCTCCGCCAACGGTCCGGCCTACTGGTAGATCGTGCCGGTGTTCAGCACCGGCTGCGCACTCCGCTCACCGCAGAGCACCACCAGCAGGTTGCTGATCATGGCGGCCCGGCGCTCGCCGTCGAGCGTCGCCATGCCGCGTTCCTCGACCATCTGCAGCGCCATGTCCACCATGCCCACGGCGCCCTCCACGATCTTGGTGCGGGCGGCGATCATCGCCGAGGCCTGCTGGCGCTGCAGCATCACTCCCGCGATCTCCGGGGCGTAGGCCAGGTGGCTCACCCGGCTCTCGATCACTTCCACGCCGGCCTTCGCGAACCGCTCCGTGAGCTGGATGCTCAGCTCGTTCGCGATCTCGTCGGGATTCACCGAGAGGGAGACCTCCCCCTCGGCGTGGGCATCGTACGGGTACTTCGTGGCCAGTGCACGCAGCGCACTCTCGCTCTGCGTCATCACGTACGTCTCCACGTTCTCCACCTCGAACAGCGCCTCGGCGCTGTCGATCACGCGCCAGACCACGATCGCCGCGATCTCGACCGGGTTGGAGTGCTTGTCGTTCACCTTCAGGCGCGTGGTCTCGAAGTTCCGCGCGCGCAGCGTGATCCGCTTCTTGGTGAAGAACGGGTTCGCGAAGAAGAGCCCCTGCTGGCGCACCGTGCCCTTGTAGGTGCCGAAGAGCTGCAGGACCTTGGCCTCGTTCGGCTCCACCGTGAACAGGCCGGCAGACAGGAAGAGACAGGCCAGGATCAGGACCGCGCCGCCGGCGAGCGTGGAAAACGACCGCCCGCTGATGCCGGCATAGATGAAGTACGCCCCGATGGCCATGCCGGCGAGCAGGGCGAACAGCATGGGGAGGCCAGGGGCGGCCTTGCGGAGGAATTCACGTGTCATGGGAGTTCTCGACCTGGGTGAAGTGACATCGATATGATATCACCGTGATATACGATCGTCGACCCCCCTGGTTTCAGCCGACACCGACCGTGGTGGCGACAGGCATGACGCACGAAGGGGGAGCGGCCACCGGCCGTCCCCCTCTCGCCACCCCATTGGCCGGACCCCGGACCGACGCCCGCGCGCCTGGACGAGGATCAGTCCTGGTCGGGTCGGAGCAACCCGTTGACCAGCAGGTCCTCCTTGAGCACCGGCCCCGGCAGGGTGGGGCGCCGGAAATACCACCACTGCCACTCGGGTCGCCACGCGTTCGTCTGGGCGATGGCCTCGCCCCAGAGGCAGGGGGAGGGCTCGGTGATGGCGTGGAAGCGCTCGTCGGCTTCGTCGAGGCGCGTCGAGGCGGCGCGCCGCTCCCGGGTGCCGGTGGCGGCGAGTGCGCCGGCGAGGATGTCGCGGAGGTCCATGTCGTTCAGCCACTCGTCCAGCGACATGTCGCGCCCGCGCTCGGCCTGGGCGACGATCGCCGACCACTGCTCCAGCAGCCCCACCAGCCCGCGACGCACCACCAGCGGCGCGCAGCCGCGGCTGACCAGGTACGTGTGCACCGCTTCACGTTCGGTGGTCATGGTCCACCCCCCGGCGTGCGTGAGGCCTGCCGCCGGAAATAGGACTCGCCGTCGTTCGGCCGGAAGAACGTGCGGATCGTGCGGTCGCGATTGAACGCCAGGAAGGCCCCGCTCTCGCGATCGAAGCGGGTCACGACACCGTCGGCACGCCGGGCCTCGAGCACGGTGGCGCCGGTTGCCGCATCCCGCAGTGACTGCGCCGCACGCAGGTAGCCGGCCATGTCCAGCCCCGGGAACTCGGCACCGTGCTTCTCGAAGTGCTCCACCAGGTGCCGCCGGTTGGTGAAGCCCGGCCCGCCACCGACAGCCGCGGCACCGGCCGACGGTTCGCGTGCGGCATCGGCATCCCGCGCGGCCTGGCCTGCCGGTGCGGCGCGGGGCGTCGCCGGTGCGGCAGCCGGCGCCGTGCTGGCCGGCGCACGCTGCGGGGCACGCGACCGCGACGAGAAGATCGCGGCGAGGATCGCGAGGATCACGGCGACCGGAAGGCCGGCCCGGGTGCGTCGGCGCGGACGGTTCATGCGCAGGAGCAGGGGGAAGGCACCGCGGCGGGAGAGCGGCGCGTGCACGACCTTCGCCTCGATTCCAGCATCCCGCAAGCGTGCGCGGCGTGGTGCCGGAATGTCATGCGTGCCGGCACGCGAGATTCAACGGTCGTCCGTCGCGCGCGGGTCGCGGGACGCGACGATCAGCGGCGGCGGAAGTGCTGGCCGGCGTCCCAGGTCGTGCTGTCGAACTGCACCAGGCCAAGCGTGCCGCCGCGCACCGCGAGCAGGATGGAGGTGGCGCGGGCCGCCGTTCCCTCGGTGCGGACCACCACCCGCAGCAGCGAGTCGGCGCCGTCCCAGGTGCCACGTTCCACGAGGCTGTCACGGCCGGGCGTCACGCGCACCAGCTCGGCCATGCCGTCCTCGCGGATCAGCAGCCGGGCCAGTCGCGCACTGCCTCCGGCACCGGACACGCTGTCACTCTCCCAGCGTCCCACCACCGCGCTGTCCTGGACGCGGGCCTTCTTGTCCCGCTGGCTGCAGGCGGTGACGGACAGGATGGCGATGCAGAGGAGGGTGGCGTGGCGTGGGCGCATGGGGACAATCTCGCACCGGCCGGCACCGCATCACAGCGCCGCTCCCGGGATCCCGCCCGCCACTGCTGGCGTGGCCCGGCGTTCGGGCGTAGCGTGCCCGCATGGCACTCCACACCCCTCGTCGTCTCCGACAGCTCCCGCGCGCGGCACTGCTGCTGGCGCTTCCCGCCGCCTTTCCCGCCGCCGACCTGCCTGCGCAGCAACGCCGCGCACCAGCCACCGGCGCCGCCAACGGCGCACCCAACACCGATGTCTGGCTTTCGCGCATCAGTCGCCGCGACGGCGCCCTGCTGGTGCAGCCGCCGCTGAACCTCTCGCGGCGCGACGGCTACGACAACCAGCCCAGCTTCGACGCCCGCGGCCGCACACTGTTCTACACGCGCCGTGCGCCGAACGCGCTGCTGGCCAACACGGAGCGCGACGTGCAGACCGACATCTGGCGCTATGCCCTGGATGGCTCGCAGCACGTGCCGGTCGCCGTCACCGCCGAGAGCGAGTACTCGGCGCAGGTCACACCCGACGGCAGCGCGCTCACGGTGGTGCGGGTGGAGCGTGACTCGGCCCAGCACCTCTGGCGCCTCCCGCTGTCGGCCGACGGTCGCGCGGAACGCCTCGTGGGGCGCGTGAAGCCGGTGGGGTACTACGCGTGGGTGGACGCGCAGGTGGCGATGTTCGTCCTCGGCGCGCCCGCCACGCTGCAGGTGATGGACACCGTGTCGGGACGCCTGGACACGATCGCGCGGGACATCGGGCGTGGCGTGAAGCGCGTGCCCGGCACTGGGCGCGTGAGCTTCGTCCAGCGCGCCGGCGCGCAGTGGTTCATCGACGAGGTGGACCTGGCCACCCGCGTGGTGACGCGACTGGTGCCGACGCTGCCGGGTGCCGAGGAGTATGCGTGGCTGGACAGCACCACCATCGTCGCCGGCAGCGGCACCACGCTGCAGGTGTGGACGCGTAACCAGCAGGGCTGGAGCGTCGCCGCCGACCTGTCGTACGCCCCGCTCACGAAGATCACGCGGGTGACGATCGATCCCACCGGCGCCTGGCTGGCGTTCGTGGCCGAGCCCACGCCGGTGCCGCCGCCCCGCGCCGCGACATACCGACCGCGTGTGCGGGATGCGGATGTGGCGCGCGACCTGGCCATCCTCGCGGCGGACAGCATGGAAGGGCGGCTGACCGGCTCACCGGGCAGCTGGCGTGCGACGCGGTGGCTGGCCGCGCAGTTCGCGGCAGCGGGGCTGCAGCCGGCGGGCGACAGCGGCTTCGTGCAGCGCGTGCCGCTGGCGAGGGGCAGCGCGGCGCCCGGCGCGCGGGTGCGTCCGCAGCTCCTCACCAGTTGGGGCGCGTACGACTCGGTGCCGGCGGCCAACCGCCTGCCGGGCGCCAACGTCGTGGGCTACATCGAGGGCAGTGATCCCGCGTTGCGGAGCGAGTACGTGCTGATGACCGCACACTACGACCACATCGGCGTGACGAAGGCGGTGGAGGGCGACTCGATCAACAACGGCGCCGACGACGATGCGGCGGGCACGATCGCCGTCCTGCAGGTGGCGCGGTTGCTGGCCCGCGGCGCGGTGCGCCCGAAGCGCACGATCATCTTCGCCGCGATGACCGGGGAAGAGGTGGGGCTGCTCGGCACGCGCTGGTTCATCGACCATCCCACGCGGCCGCTGTCCGAGATGGTCGCGAACCTGGAAGTGGAGATGATCGGGCGCCCGGACAGCCTGGCCGGTGGCGCGGGCAAGGCGTGGCTCACGGGGTACGAGCGCTCCACCCTCGGCGACCAGTTGCGCGACGGCGGCATCCCGATCGTTCCCGACCGCCGGCCCGCCCAGCGCTTCTTCGAGCGCAGCGACAACATCGCGTTCGCGCGCATGGGCATCCCGGCCCACACGCTCTCGAGCTTCAACCTGCACGCCGACTACCACACCGTGCGCGACGAGGCCCGTTACGCCGACCCCTCGCACATGGCGCGCGTGATCGAGGCGGCGGCGCAGGCGATCGTCATCCTCGCCAACGGTGCGAAGCCGGCGTGGCACCCGAACGGCCAGCCGGTGGGCACCACGCGACCGATGCGCTAGGGCACGCCACTAGCCCCAGTCGAAGCTGACCGCGCACGCGACGTCGCTGAGGATCGCGGCGGCGGCGCGCTCAGGGGTGAAGTCGCCGTGGAGCACGAACGGCCGTGGATAGCGGTCGCGCAGGCGCGGGGTGAGGTCGGTGTCGGTGGGGCCGGAGAGGTGCACCCATGCCAGGTCGAGTGAGGCCAGCAGCCGCAGTGCCGTGCCGAACGTGGTGAGGGGATCACGGTCGCGCATCGCGTTCGCGGTGCCGGCCGGTGACAGGCGCACACCGGTGCGGTCGGCACCGACCACCTTCGCCACTGCCTCGGTCACCTCCATCAGGAACCGGGCGCGCTGTTCGGCGGCACCGCCGTAGCGGTCGAAGCGCTGGTTCACGCCGTCGCGCAGGAACTGGTCCACCAGGTGGCCGTCTCCCGCCTGGATCTCGATGGCGTCGACGCCGGCGACCAGGGCGCGGCGCGCCGCGAGCGAGAACTGCTGCACCACCGCGGGAATCTCGGTCGAGTCCAGCGCGCGTGGCTCTGACGCCGGCTCGTCGGTGCCGCGCGGCGAGCGGAGCAACACCGAGGAGGCGGTGAGTGGCGTGGATGTCAGCGGCGCCGCGCCGCCCTCCTGCCACGCGTGGAGCGAGAGACGGCCGCAGTGCGTGAGCTGGAGTGCGATCCGTCCTCCGGCATCGTGCACGCTGGTCACCACCTGACGCCACGCCTCGCCATGTTCGTCGGTCCAGAGGCCGGCCATGCCTGGCCAACCCACGCCTGGTCGCGCTGCGGCGGCGCCGTCGGTGAGCAGCAGCCCGGCGTCGGCGTGCGCGGCGAGCAGCGCACCCGACTCCGGTGACGGTGACCAGTCCGCCTGCGCTCTCCCGCGTCCGAGGCCGGCCTTCAGCACCCGCGAGGGCAGCCGGAGTGCACCGAGTGAGACAGGGGCGTGCAGGATGGGGAAGTCGGTCATCGGGGCCGGGCGCGGGAACGGCGTGCACGTGGCGTGTGCGAGGTGCTCGCGCCGCGGGTGGGGCGGGTTCGCCCCGGCAGGAAGGATACCCGGCGCGCCGGCCACCCCGGCGTCGAGCGATCCGCCGGTTGCGGTTGCGCCGCCCCTGACCTGCCGCCATTCTCGCCCGATGCCTTCGAACGACGCCGATCGCATCGGCCCCAAGGGACACGTGTACGTCGAGCTGGTGCGAGAGCAGTACCGGGCGCCGCTCGAGCGCGGGAGCGTGCGCCGGTCGCTGGCCACGGCGCTGCTGGCGATCGCGCTGGTGATCCTCGGCGTGGTGGGGGCCTGGGTCGCCAATCCCGAGGCGCTGGTTGCGGTGGCGGTCGGTGGCGTGGCGCTCTTCTCGTCACTGCCCGAGCTGCAGGCGCTGCGCCCGGAGTTCGAGGAGTCGCGGCGGATCGGGTGGGTGGAGCCGTCGTTCGACGACAGCCGGGTGACGGCCGGCGAGCCGGCCACCTTCGCCACCGTGCTGCATGCCAGGAACGCGCTCACGGTGCGGGGCCTGTCGCTGGTGGCCGAGGCCCACCAGTGGGCGGGTGACCGGCGGGGGGCATCGCTGCTGGTGCTGCCGCTCCCCGTGACCCTCTCCGGCAGCCAGGTCGCGGCGGGGGACAGCTGGCGCCAGACGGTGACCTTCCGCATCCCCGACAGCGCGCCTGCGAGCTGGTACGATGCCGGCAGCTCGGTGCGCTGGACGATGACGATGGAACTGACCTTCGCCAACGCCGAGCCGTGGCGCCGGACGTGGCCGATGCTGGTGTTTCCGGCCGAGGCGAGCTGACCGTCAGGCAAACGGGAAGTGCACGACGCGGGTCGTGACGCGACCCTGACCATCCGACGTTGCGCCGGCGCGGCCGCGGCGGCAGGATTCGGGTACCACGCCGGCGTCTGCTTCGCGGTCGGCTGCTTCTTCTCAACTCATCGTCTCAACGTCGCCTCTCATGGCCATCGAGATCCGCCGCGCCGCCGTCATCGGCGCGGGCACGATGGGGAGTGGTATTGCCGCGCAGCTGGCGAACGCGGGAATCCCGGTCCTCCTGCTTGACGTCGTTCCAGCCGGCGCCGCCGAGCGGAACGTCCTCGCAGCCGGCGCGCTCACGCGCATGCGCACGCAGCAACCCGCGCCGTTCATGAGCGCCGAGGCGATGGCCCTCGTCACCCCCGGGAACGTCGAGGATGACCTCGACGCCGTCAGCGAGGTGGACTGGATCATCGAGGCGGTGTTCGAGGACCCGGCGGTGAAGGCGCCGCTGTACAAGAAGCTCGACGCCACGCGTCGCCCCGGCAGCATCATCTCGTCGAACACCTCCACCATCCCGCTCGGCACGCTGATCGCGGGACAGTCCGAGGCGTTCGCCGCCGACTTCGCGATCACGCACTTCTTCAACCCGCCGCGGTACATGCGGTTGCTGGAGCTGGTGAGCGGGCCGCAGACGCGCCCGGAGGTCACCGACGCGCTGCGCCGCACCTGCGACGAGCGGCTGGGCAAGGGCGTGGTGGTGTGCAAGGACACCCCGGGCTTCATCGCCAACCGCATCGGCACGTACTTCATGTATGCGGCGATGCACGAGGCCCTGCGGCACGGGCTGTCGGTGGAGGAGGCGGATGCGGTGTGCGGCAAGCCGATGGGGCTGCCCAAGACCGGCATCTTCGGGCTCACCGACCTGGTGGGACTCGACCTGATGCCGCACATCATGAAGAGCTTCCACGCCACGCTGCCGGCCGGCGATCCGTTCCTGTCGCTGCCGACATCGTTCGCCCCGATGGAGACGCTCATCGCCGCCGGCAACACCGGCCGGAAGAGCAAGGGTGGTGGCTTCACACGGCTGGTGAAGGACGCCAGCGGCGCGCGAATCAAGGAAGTGGTCGACCTGCAGACGGGCGCGTACCGCGCCGAACGGGAACCGCGACTGGCGTCGCTGTCGGCAGCGAAGGGGAAGGGGGCGCTGCGCACGCTCGTGTCGTTCGATGATCGGGGCGGGCGTTTCGCGGCGTCACTGCTGGCGCAGGGACTCTCGTACGCCGCTTCGCTGGTGCCGACCATCGCCGATCGTGTGAGTGCGGTGGACGAGGCGATGAAGCTGGGCTACGGCTGGACGTTCGGCCCCTTCGAACTGATCGACCAGCTCGGTGCCGCAGGATTCGCTGCGCTGCTGCAGCAACACGGCATCGCCGTGCCACCGATCGCGGCGCGCGGGCTTCCGTTCTATCGCATCGACGGTGGTGTGCTGGAAGAGCTGCTCCCGTCGGGCGAGTACGCGGCCGTGCCGCGCGCCGCCGGCGTGCTCTCGCTGGACGACGTGAAGCGGAAGGGCAAGCCGGTGATGAAGAACGCGTCTGCCAGCGTGTGGGACATCGGCGATGGGGTGCTCTGCCTGGAGTTCACCTCGAAGATGAACACCATCGATCCCGAGATCATGGCGATGATCCGCCAGGTGATCGCGACCGTGGGCGACGGCGGCGGCGCCTACAAGGCACTGGTCATCTACAACGACGGATCGAACTTCAGCGTCGGGGCGAACCTCGGCCTCGCGATGTTCCTGCTGAACATCGCGAGCTACGATGCCCTCGAGCAGAGTGTGGCCGACGGGCAGAAGACGTACCTCGCGCTGCAGCATGCCCCGTTCCCGGTGGTGAGTGCGCCGGCCGGCATGGCACTCGGTGGCGGCTGCGAGATCCTGCTGCACTCCGATGCGGTGCAGGCGAACGCGGAGAGCTACATCGGGCTCGTGGAGGCGGGTGTGGGCATCGTGCCGGGCTGGGGCGGGTGCAAGGAGATGCTGCTGCGCCACGTCGCACCGGTGCAGGTTGATGCCGCCAGGGCAATGGCGGCGACCGGGCACGTGTTCCAGGCCATCGCCACCACGCGAACCTCCACCTCGGCGGCCGACGCGCGGACGATCGGATACCTGCGCAGCGGCGATGGCATCACCATGAATCGTGACCGGCTGCTGGCCGACGCGAAGGCGAAGGCGCTGTCGCTGGTGGCCGGCTATGCCGCGCCGCCGATGCGTTCGGTGTCGGTCGCCGGTGCGCGTGGCAAGGCGATGCTCATGGCCGGTGTCGCATCGATGGTGGCGTCCGGACAGGCGACTGCGCACGACGCAGTGGTGTCGGAACACCTCGCCAGCGTGGTCACCGGCGGTGACGCGGCGGCGGGCGCCTCGCTCGACGAAGTGGCGCTGCTGGCGCTGGAACGCACGCACTTCATGCAACTCGCCCGCACACCGGGCACCCTGGCCCGGATCGAGCACATGCTCGCCACCGGCAAGCCGCTGCGGAACTGAGGACCACCGGACATGCCCACATACAAGGCTCCCCTGGACGACATGAAGTTCGTCCTGAACGACGTGATCGACTATTCGCGACTGGTGACACTGCCCGGGTATGCCGACTTCGACGCCGGGACGGCGATGTCGGTGCTGGAAGGGGCAGCGCAGTTCTGCGAGGAGGTACTGCAGCCGCTCAACCAGAGTGGTGACTCGGAAGGCTGCCACATCGAGGACGGCACGGTCACCACACCGAAGGGTTTCATCGACGCGTACAGGCAGTACGTGGCGGCGGGATGGCCCGCGCTCTCGGCGGACGAGGCGTTCGGCGGACAGGGGTTCCCGCAGACGCTGCGCTTCGCGGTGGAAGAGATGATGTGCGCCTCGAACCTCAGCTTCGGGATGTTCCCCGGCCTCAGCCACGGCGCCTATCACGCGCTGCTGATGCACGGCACCGACGCGCTCAAGACCACGTGGCTGCCAAAGCTGGTGACCGGTGAATGGGCCGGCACCATGTGCCTCACCGAGGCGCATTGCGGCACCGATCTCGGCCTGCTCACGACGAAGGCCGTTCCGCGCGAGGACGGCAGCTATGCGATCACGGGGAACAAGATCTTCATCTCCGCCGGTGACCACGACCTCACGTCGAACATCGTGCACCTGGTGCTGGCGCGCCTGCCCGACGCACCGCCTGGCATCAAGGGCATCAGCCTGTTCATCGTGCCGAAGTTCCTGCTGGTCGCCGATGGCACGCCCGGCGACGCGAACGGCGTGCGCTGTGTGAGCATCGAGCACAAGATGGGCATCAAGGCATCGCCGACCTGTGTGCTGGCCTTCGATGACTCGATCGGCTGGCTGGTGGGTGAGACGAACAAGGGCATGCGCGGGATGTTCACGATGATGAACGCGGCGCGCCTGGCCGTCGGCATGCAGGGGCTCGGCATCAGCGAGGTCGCGTACCAGAACGCGGTGAGCTATGCGAAGGACCGCCTGCAGGGCCGCTCGCTCACCGGGCCGAAGAACCCGGCCGGGCCCGCCGACCCGCTGATCGTGCACCCCGACGTGCGCCGGATGCTCATGACCATCCGCGCCTTCAACGAGGGGGCGCGCGCCCTCTCGCTCTGGGTCGGCACGCACATCGACCTGCACGAGAAGCACCCCGATCCGGCGGTGCGCAAGGACGCCGACGACTTCGTCGCCCTGATGACGCCGATCGTGAAGGCGTACTTCACCGACATGGGCTCCGAGTGCGCGAACATGGCGATGCAGATCTACGGCGGCCACGGCTACATCCGGGAGTACGGGATGGAGCAGTTCGTGCGCGACGCCCGCATCGCGCAGATCTACGAGGGCGCCAACGGCATCCAGGCGCTGGACCTGGTGGGGCGCAAGCTGCCCGCCGAGGGGGGGCGCTTCCTGCGCTTCTTCTTCCACCCGCTGTCCGAACGGCTCCAGCGCACGGTCGCGGATCCGCAGCTCCGCGAGTTCGCCGAGCCGCTGTCGAAGATCTTCGCACGCCTGCAGCAGGCCACGCAGTTCGTGGCGATGAAGGCGCTTGGCAACCCGGACGAGGCGGGGGCGGCAAGCAGCGACTACCTGCGCCTCTTCGGCCTGGTGGCGCTGGGCGACATGTGGCTGCGCATGGCGGAGGCCGCGTACACCCGGCTCCCCGCCGCGGACGGGGACCGCCTGTTCCTCGAGACCAAGATCCACACGGCGCGCTTCTATTTCACCAAGGTGCTGCCGGAGGCGCATGGCCTCTTCGCCCGGATCATGGCGGGTGCCGCACCGGTGATGGCCCTGGAGGCGGACGCCTTCTGACGGCATCGCGGGCGTGACCGGCCCCACCGGCACGCCCGCGGACGCGAATGCAGGCAAGGCTTCAGCTTCCTGCCCGCACCGCCGATCCTGAAGGCAGGAATCCGCTGGACCCTGTTGCCGTTCCGCGGCGCCGTCGTCGTACTGACACGGCGGTGTGGGACCGCCCGGCCGTATCGTGACCATGCCCCCATTCCGGCGGGCATGGATGCGGTGTGCCTCTCGACGATGGGAGACTCACGTGCACCCAGAACTGTTCGAACTCAAGGCGCTCGTCGCCGGACGCCTCGACCTGCACCGTCGACGCGAGATCGATGATCACCTTGGCTCGTGTGCCGAGTGCTCGCGACACTACGTCGCGATGATGCTCGGCAGCTCGTCGCCGAAGACATCGGAGCAGGAGGCACGCGCCGGGATGGTGGCCGCGGCGGCTGCGCCCGTGCTCGCCGGTGCCTCGGGTGGTGCGTCACTCGCGTCGGCCTACGGCATCGATGCCCCGCTGGCGCCGCCCGCGCCGCGACCGGCGCCCCGCGTGCCGAACACATCGCACGCGCTGGAGGTGGAACTCGGTCCCTCGACGGCGTCGTCGCAGGTGCCCGTCTCCCCCAGCCTGGTGGACGCCATCACGAAGTTCCGGACGGAGTCCGACCTCGCACGCGGGGTGGCCTCGGCCGCCGCGCCAGCGGTCGTGCCATCGGCGCCGGCGCCGAAGCCCGTTGCCGCTGCTCCTGCGCCCAGCGCAGCGGCCCAGCAGGCAGGTGCACCGGCGGCGCCCGTGCGCGCCGCTGCGGCCGCCGCCGCGCCGGACCCGGTGCCCGCTGTGATCATCGCCGCCGAGACCGTGGCGCCCGAATCTTCGCTGATCATCGAGCCGTCGATCTTCATGCCCACGCCGCTCGGCGGTGTGTCGATCATCAACCCGCCCGCACCCGCCGCCTTCGCGCCGACGCCCGATCGCGCCGCCTACATCGCGAAGCCGAAGGCGCCGTCCGAGGTGCCCGTCACCCCGCCGACGCCGGAACTGGTCGTCACCTTCTCCTCGACGCCCACGCGGTTCAAGACACACCGCTCACCGGCGGCATCGCCGGTCGTCGAACCGACGACGCCGCGGGCCGTGCCGCTGTCCGATTCGGAGATCGAATACGTGTCACAGTCGGTGCCGACGAGTGCGTCGGTCCCGCTCCCGGAGTTCCCGCACGCCGAGCCCGCGCACGCGCCGGCACCGTCGTCGAAGTCGTTCGGGATGCTCGCCGGCGGCGTGGCAGTGATGGCGGTGCTCGCCATCGGTGGCGTGAGCTACTTCCGGTCGTCGGTGTCTGCCGCTGCGGCCGCTGCGGCCAGTGCGGCCGCGAAGCAGGTGACAGCGGCTGCTGCTGCACAGCGCACGCCGGCGGCCGCACCGGTGTCACCGGCACCGGTGCAGACCCGCGTGGTCTACGTCGAGCGCCCGTCGCGGAAGAAGGACGAGAAGCCGAAGGAAGCCGAGGCGCCCACCGTGGTGCCGACCGCACCGACGGCCGTGGTCATCCTGCCCGACGTGAACCTTCCCACGGGCCCGGATGCGTCGCTGCAGTCGAACACGCAGCGCAGCGCCACCTCGGAACTCACGCGCAGCGCCCGGGCGACCGCCATGCGGACGGCCACGCCGCGCCCATAGTCGCAGCACGGCGAAGCGAGGACGCCATCGGGGGCCACCACACGCGACGTGTGGTGGCCCCCGATGCGTCGGGACCGGCCTGCTGCCACTGACGCGGCGCCACTGGTGTGCACGGGTTTCGCGGTCGGGCATCTCCCACCGGACCCGACACCCGAGGCACTGCCATGTCACGACGCACCCCGTTCCGCCGTTCACTGCTGGTCGCACTTGCCGCCGCTGCTGCCGTTCTCGCCCCGCGCCCCGCCGCCGCCCAGGGCTGGATCGAGGCACGCCCGCAGCCGGGACCGATCCGTCCCCGTGACTGGAACGTCACGCGCGTGTCCACCGCCATCCGCGCCACCATCGAGGGCCGCGTGGCGCGCATCGAGGTGGAGGAACAGTTCCGCAACAACGGCGGCGGCATGGCGGAGGGCACCTACCACTACCCGCTGGCCGGTGAGGCGGTGTTCCAGTCGCTCTCACTCTGGATGGGCGAGACCGAGATGCGCGGCGAGCTGATGGACGCCTCCCGCGCGAAGGGGATCTACGAGGAGATCGTGCGACGGCGCCGTGATCCGGCGCTGATCACCCTCGCTGGCCACCAGCTCCTCCGGGCGCAGGTGTTCCCGATCCAGCCCGGTGAGACACGCAAGGTGGTGCTGCGCTTCACGCAGCTCCTCGACAAGGAAGGTGACGCCCTGCGCTGGCGCTACGCACTGGGCCCCGAGGAGCGTGGCTCGGTGCGACCCGACATCCGCGTCACACTGCGCGAACCGGCGCGATTCGGCCGGCCGTTCTCGCCCACGCACACCGTCGCCGTGAGCGGCGAGAACGATCGCGACGTGCGCATCACCGACGGCGCACGCGGTGACATCGAGCTCTTCCTGCCACTGCAATCGACGGCCGCCGGCCTGAGCGTGGTGACCCATGCGCCCGCGGGAGAGCAGGGCTACTTCCTGCTCTACGTCACGCCGCCGGAGATGGCGGCGCAGCAGGCGATCGGCCGTGACCTGACGCTGGTGGTGGATGTGTCGGGCTCGATGAGCGGGCCCAAGCTCGAACAGGCGAAAGCCGCGATCCACCAGGTGCTCGGCACGCTCGGCACGCGGGATCGCTTCCGGCTGGTCGCCTTCTCGAGTGCCGTGCGCCCGTTCCGCGACGGGTTCGTGACCGCCGACGCACAGGCCCTCGAGGCCGCGCGGAACTGGACGAACTCGCTGGTGGCCGATGGCGGCACGAACATCGAGGGGGCGCTGCGCGAGGCGATGCGCCGGCAGGGCGGCAGCACCCGCGACGGCAACCTCGACGTGCTCGTCTTCCTCACCGACGGTGTGCCGAGCGTGGGGGAGACGCAGCCCGAGCGCCTGGCGGCCCTGGCGAGCCAGGAATCGGCGCGCATGCGGATCTTCACGATCGGCATCGGCACCGACGTCAACACCTACCTGCTCGAGCGGATGGCGCAGGACGGCCGCGGGTCGGCAGGGTTCGTGCCGCCCGAGGGCAGCGTGGAGGAGACGGTGGGCAGCCTCGCGCGCAAGCTGCGCGCTCCGGCGCTGGTGGACCTGCGCGTGGTGTCGTCACCCGCTCGCATCGTCTCGATGGAGCCGGTGCGCCTGCCCGACCTGTTCGCCGGCCAGGAACTGGTGGTGCTGGGACGGTACGAGGGCAGCGGGAGCGGCCCGCTCGTGATCGAGGGCATGCGCGACGGGGAGAAGGTGCGCGTGTCCACGCCGGTGACGTTCGCGCAGTCAGACACGGACCACGAATACGTGGGCACGCTCTGGGCCGCGCGCCGCATCGGCGCCCTCACCCGCACCATGCGTCTCGAGGGTTCCACGCCGGCACGCATCGAGGAGATCAAGTCGCTGGCGCTGCGCCACGGCATCGTGACGGAGTACACGGCGTACCTGGTGCAGGAGCCGGTGGTGGCCTCGGGTGGCCCGGGCATGCCGCGCCGGACGGACCGTGACGGACGGGCCACCAACGTGGCGAATGCCCCGATGGCCTCGGCGCCGGCGGTGGCCCAGACGGGCCGGGCGGCGTTCGAGCAGGCGCAGACCAGCGCCGACATGGCAGGGGCCGGCAGCGTGGGCGAGGCCCGCAAGGCCAGCGAGCGCGCGCAGGCCCGCCTCGAACCCGAGGCGCGGGTGGCGGGTGGTGGCACGCGGCAGCGGATCGTCGGCAGCCGCCGATTCGAGCAGCAGGGCAGCCAGTGGACCGACATGACGCAGCGCAGCCAGCGGGTGGTGAACGTGGAAGCCTTCTCGCCAGCGTACTTTGCCCTGCTGCGCCTGCTGCCCGAACTGCGGGACGCCTCGCAACTGGGCGACGACGTCCTGGTGGCGGGCCAGCGGGTGAGCATCCGGCTGCAGCGCACCGGCCAGGCGACGCTCGCCGCGGCCGAGGTGTCGCAGCTGGCGAAGGACTTCCGCGGCGCCTGACCTTTCCGACCGACCATGGGCCTCGATCTCGGTGGACTCTTCCGCGACTACCACGAGTCGCTCGTGCGGATGCTCACGCGCCGCACGGGCGACCGTGGCCGCGCCGAGGAACTGGCGCAGGAGACGTTCGCGCGGGCGGTGGCCGCACCGCCCACCAACCCACGGCCGTGGCTGTTCGCCGTGGCGCTGAACCTGTTGCGTGAGGAAGGCCGCAATGCCGCCACGCGCGAGCGGCGGCTGGTGCTGGTGCGCGACGAGGATCATGTCGCGCCGTACGAACAGCCGGACGAGGCGTACGAACGCGAGGAGACACGGCTGCGCGTGCGCGCCGCCCTCGCGGAGCTCTCCGAACGGGATCGCGACGTACTGCTGCTGCAGGCCGAGGGATTCGACTACGACGAGATCGCGCAGGCCACCGGGCTGGCGCGTGGAGCGATCGGCACGACACTCGCGCGGGCACGGAAGCGCCTGCTCGACGTGTACACGCAGGGAGAGGGAGGAGCACATGTCGCACGTGGATGAGGGAACACTGCACGCGCTGGTGGACGATGCGCTGCCACCGGAGGAGCGGGACGCCGTGCAGGCGCACCTGGCGTCGTGCGGCGACTGTGCGCGGCGCTTCGCCGAGGCGACGGCGATGGCACGCCAGGTCATGACGCTGCTCGGTGCGCTGGACGCGGAGCCCGCGGCGCGGGTGCGCGTGGTGGCACCGGCGTCGGTGCCGGCACCGTCTGTGACGGCCGTCACGCCGCTGCGGGCGCGGATGGTCACGCTGCGTCGCGTGGCGATCGCCGCCAGCGTGATGCTGGTGGCGGGGGTGAGTTACCAGGTCGGCCGGCAGAAGGACGCCGCCGTCAGCGCGGTGGCGGAATCCGCGCCTCCCGCGCCGAAGCGGACCGGCGCCGCGGTCGCGACGCCCAGCCTGGTGGAGGCGCCGTCGGGGCCGTCCGATCCGTCGGCGGTGCCGATGCCGGCGTCCCGGCTGGCCACGCGCGGTGGCCCCCGGGCGGAAGCCGAGCAGGTGGTGGAGCGCGACGCGGTCGCTGCGGGCGCCGGGAACGCCGCACCTGCCGCGGCGCCGGTGCTGGCCGTGCCGACGCCTGCGCTCGCGGCGCTGCCGGAGGCATCGCGCCAGGTGGCGATGGAGCAGGCGCAGCAGGCGGCCGGTCGTACGGACCAGGCCGCCGAGCGACGGGCGCGCGTGGCCGAAGCGCATGCGGAGCCCGTGGTCGGTGAGGCGGTGCCGTCGCAGCGTGCGCAGGCGGGCCAGGGCCGTGTGGTGGCGTCGCAGGACGCGGCCGCGCCAGCGCCGGAGTCACAGGCGCGAAAGATGTCGGCGCCGGTGCAGGCCACCGCGGCCAATGCCAGCGTTGCCGCGGCGAAGGCGGTGGCGATTCCCGGCTACACGGCCACCGAGGAAGCCTCGCAGCCCGCCATCATCCGCCGGCGCTACGTGTCACCGGCGGGCACACCGTTGCTGTTGCAGATCATGCAGGCGCCGTCCGCGTCGAAGCCGCAGGGGGCGCGATCGGAGTCGGCGGAGTTCGTGGTGTCCACCAGCAACGGGCGCAGCACCGTGCGCTGGCAGCGCGACGGGAGATCGTACGAGCTGCAGGGTGCGCTGGCCCCCGACTCGCTGGTGAAGCTGGCCACGCTGCTGAAGTAGCAGCGTGGCGAGTGACGGGACACGTGCGACGCGCGCGTGTCCCGCTGGTCTCAGGGCTTCACGGGCTTGGTGGACGGCTTGCCCTTCTGCGCGCCGTCGTTCAGCAGTTCCGCGCCGACCTCCATGCCCACGCGCTGGCCCCAGCGTGAACCGGCAACGGACGAGTTGGCCCCCATGATCGGCGCCACCAGCACCGAACGCTGGCCGGCCGGCGTCTTGTAGAAGACGATCAGGGCGCGCAGGTCGTCGTTGCTGAAGTAGCGCGCGTAGTCCTCCACCAGCGGCGCGATGAGCGTGTCGACATCCTGCTCGGCGCGTGCGATCACGCGGTCCCAGAACCCCGGCGGCGCGGGCATCGTGGCGGCCTGCAGCCTGGCCGTCTCGCGCATGGTGCGCACCACCTGCTGGCGGAAGTTCGCCACCTGGACGAGTTCGGAGACGAGTGCGCGCTTCACCGCATCGTGCGGCTCGGCGATGGTGTCCACCACCTGGGCCTGCGCCAGTGGCGCGACGGCGGCGAAGACCAGGGCCAGCAGTGCCATCCGTGTGTGTCGCATCGGGATCTCTCTGCGCCCGCGGGGGCGTGGGCGCCCTCGCGTGAGGAGCGGCCGGGGTGAAAGGGCGGCTGGTGACTATTCGCGGTACGGCGATCCGCCGCCGGTGCCGCGTCCACCACCGCCACCCCGCCGGCGTCGGCGCGGTGCGGTGCCGTCGGCGGCGGGGCGCGACGGTCGCGCGCCCTCACCCGCCGGTCGAGCTGACGGCGCCGGCCGGCTGCTGCCGGCGCTGGCGCCCGACCCGCGCGCACCAGCCGCGGCACGCGGCGCGGGGGCGGCGCCTCCCACCTTGCGGGCGGCCTTTTCGGCCGCGCGCTGGCGGTCGGCCGCCTTCCGGGCGCGGATCTCCTTGATGCGCTCCGCGATCGGCACCTCGAACTGCTGTGCCGTCTTGGCGGCGTAGTCGAAGTCGGGCAGCGTCACGCGCGGCAGGCGGCGTCCCACCGCCTTCTCGATCGCGCGGACGTCGTTCTCCTCCTCGGGCGAGACGAAGGTGAACGCATCACCGGTGGCCTCGGCGCGCCCCGTGCGGCCCACGCGGTGGATGTAGTCCTCGGGCTGGGCCGGCACGTCGAAATTCACCACGTGCCCCAGGTCGGCCACGTCGATGCCGCGGGCGGCGACGTCGGTGGCGACCAGCACGCGGATACTGCCGTTCTTGAAGCCGTCGAGTGCCGCGACGCGGGCGGCCTGCGAGCGGTTGCCGTGGATGCGAGCGGCCTTCACGCCATGTTTCTCGAGCAGCTCGAAGAGGCGGTTGGCGCGGTGCTTGGTGCGGGTGAACACCAGCGCCTCCTTCATGTCACCGCGCTCCAGCAGCTTCACGAACAGCAGCGGCTTCAGGTCCTGCGACACCGGGTAGAGGGCCTGCGTGATGCCGCTGGCCGGCGCCGACTTCCGCTCGAGGTTGATCTGGGCGGCGTCCTTCAGCAGCTCCTTCGACAGCCGGATGATGGCGTCGGGCATGGTGGCGCTGAACAGCAGGACCTGCTTCTTCACCGGCAGGTGGCCAAGGATGCGCTTGATGTCCGGGAGGAAGCCCATGTCGAGCATGCGATCGGCTTCGTCCAGCACCAGGTGCTGCACACCGGCCAGCGAGGCATACGGCTTGGTCATGTGGTCCAGCAGCCGTCCCGGGGTGGCGACCATGAGGTCCACCTTGGTCCGGAACGCGTGCTCCTGCGGACCCATGCCCACGCCACCGTAGATGGCGGCGCTGGTGAGCGGGGTGTGCACCGACAGGGCCTGCGCCGTCTCCAGCACCTGCAGGGCCAGTTCACGCGTCGGCACCACGATCAGCGCCCGCGTCGTGCCGCGCTTCCCCGCGAGCATGCGGTGCAGGATCGGCAGCAGGAACGCGGCGGTCTTGCCGCTGCCCGTCTGCGCGCAGGCCAGCACATCCCGGCCATCGCGTGCCGGCGGGATCGAGTCGGTCTGGATCGGCGTGGGACGCGTGAATCCCAGCTCCTTGACCGCGGTCATGAGGGCCGCGTCGAGCGAGAGCGAGGTGAAGGTCGGAACGGCCACAGGGATCGGGACTGGGAGAGGAACCGGATCCGCCGCGACCCCGTGCCGCGGCAGATCAGGGCAAGATAGTCCCGGTCAGGCCCGTTGCGCGGTCCGGCGGCGCCGGCTGGACTGCAGCGTGCCCCGGATGGCGTCGGTGAGCTGGGTGAGCGTGTACGGCTTGTCGAGCACCGTCTCGATGTGCGCCTCGCGCAGGCGATCGGGGGTCACGCGCCCGGTGTAGCCGGTGCTGAGGATGATCGGCATCGACGGCCGGAGGGTCTTCGCCCGCTCGGCCAGCGTCAGGCCGGTCATCTCGGGCATGGTCTGGTCGGTGATCATCAGCGCGACGTCGTGATGATCGCCGAGCAGCTGCAGCGCCGCGCCGCCGCTGCCGGCGGTGATCACGCGCATCCCCGCACTCATGATGCCACGTTCGGCCGCCCGCAGGATCCCCGGCTCGTCGTCCACCAGGAGGATCAGCGGCGCATCACCCGCCAGCGCCGCGGCCGCGGCGCTGGGCACCGGCGTCGTGTAGGCCGGTGACGGCAGCGCGACGCCGGCCGGCGCCTCGTGCGGCGCCGGCACGAGCGCGAACAGCAGCTCGAAGTCGGTGCCCTCGCCCTCCACCGACTCCACGTGCACCGAGCCGTGGTGCGACATCACGATCCCGTGCAGCACGGCGAGCCCGAGCCCGGTGCCCTCGCCGATCGGCTTGGTGGTGAAGAACGGCTCGAAGATGCGCTGGCGCACATCGTCGTTCATGCCGCTGCCGGTGTCGTGCACCATCAGGCGCACGTACCGTCCCGGGCGCAGCTGCGGATGCCGGCCGGCATTGGCGGCCTCGTCGAGCGAGATCACGTCCACCTTGACGCGCAGCATGCCGCCATCGGTGCGTCGCATCGCATGCTCCGCATTGCTGCACAGGTTCAGCAGCAGCTGCTGCATCTGCGTCGCATCGCCGCTGATCCACGCCTCGGCGTTCCGGACCTCCACCAGGAGCTGCACGGTGGACGGGATGGTCGCGCGGAGCAGGGTCTGGGTGTCGGTGATCAGCGCCGCGAGGTTGATGTGGTCGTGGGTGGGCACGGAGCGGCGCGAGAAGAGCAGGATCTGCTTGACGATGTCGCGGGCACGGTCACTGGCCTGGATGACGGCGTGCAGCGACTCCGCCACCCCGGGGAAGTCGCGCTGTGCCATCGAGAACTGCGCGATCTCGGAGTTGGCGCGGATGACGGTGAGCAGGTTGTTGAAGTCGTGGGCCACGCCACCGGCCAGCGTGCCGAGCGCCTCGAGGCGCTGGCTCGCGAGGAGCTGCGCCTCGAGCTCGCGCCGCTCCGCCTCCAGCCGGCGGGTGTCGCGCAGGTCGCGGAACTGGTAGTGCAGCAGGAGGCCGGCATCGAGCGGGATGCGGGTGCGCCGGAGGGCGACGGGAATGGCCTCGCCGTCGACGGTCTGCACTTCCGTCTCGTACGACATGTCGTCGTCGGTGCCGGAGGGCCCACTGTCACTGGTGACCTGCACGGTGGTGAGCCCGACGAGGCGATCGGCATCCCCCTCGGCGAGGAGGGCCGTCGCGGCGGGGTTCGCCGCCACGATCCGGACGCCGTCGGAAAGGAGCTGCGGGTCTGCACCACGATCGAAGAGCCGGCGGAACCGCTCCTCGCTGACCAGCACGCCCTGCGCCGACGCCTCGGCGGCGCGCGCGCGGTCCAGCAGCGAGGCGTTCCGCCGGCGCACCACGGCGATCACCCCGCCGGAGACGACGAGCGCCACAGCGAGCACGAGTGGCAGCCACCACCAGTCCGTGTACCAGGGCCGCGCGACAGCCAGGGCCTCTCCGGCTGCAATGCTGGTGGCCTGGAGGGCAGGAATCGTCCCGCCGGCACGCGCCGGTGCGCCTGCGATCGCGAGAGAGGTGACGGCGGCGAACAGGTGCAAAACAGCGGTCCCTGAAATGGACCCCGCGCGAGGCATTCACGTGAGGAGCCGTGAATATGCACCCCTCGCCGGATTGGCACATTATGACACTCTCATGTCGCGTAGGGTGCACGGGAATGCAACGCGGCGGTGGATTCGATGACACGCGACGACGTTCTTCCCCCGAAAAGGGGTCTGAGTCACGGCAGTGCCCGTGACTCAGAGTCACCCGAGAGGGTGTGCCGGACGGGAGCGTAACGGCGCACGCGCGGCGGTGTCGAGCCTGCACCCTCGTGGATCAGCCCGGTGGAATCGCCCCGTCGTCCTCGGTGCCGGGCGTGTTCCCATCCGTGCCGGTCGCGTCCGCCGGCCGGACGATGAGATAGTTCGACGGCGGCGTGACACCCAACAGGTGCTGCACGAAGTAGTCCCAGCGGCGCCTGATGAAGTACGGCTCGTTCAGCGAGTGCGGCCGGTTCGGCGCGATGATCAGGTCGAACGACCGGTTCGCCTTGATGAGCGCGTCCACCAGCTGGATGGTCATCGCGGGATGCACGTTGTCATCCATGTCGCCGTGCATCAGCAGCAGGTGGCCCTTCAGGTTCGCCGCCATCGCGGCATTGGCCGACTCGGCGAAGTTGTCCGTGCGCCGCAGCGTGTCGCGGCGCATCAGTCCCTGGTACTTCTCGGCCCAGTAGATGTTGTAGCTGCGGTTGTCGTGGTTGCCGGCGCCGCTCACCGCCACCTTGAAGAAGTCCGGGTAGCGGAGCATGGCATCGGTGCTCGCGAACCCGCCGCCGGAGTGGCCGAAGATTCCCACCCGGTCGATGTCGATGTAGCCGAACCGGCTCGCGAGCTGCTTCAGGACCGCGATGTGATCGGGGAGCCCGTTGTCGCCGAAGTTGCCGTAGTAGCTGTCGTGGAACGCCTTGCTGCGGAGCGGCGTGCCGAGGTGGTCGATCTGCACCACGATGAAGCCCAGTTCGGCAATCGCGGCCGGCTCACCGGCGGCCTTGTAGGTCCAACCGCCCACCGAGCCCACCTGCGGGCCGGGATAGATATGGCTGATGATCGGGTAGCGGCGCGTGGTGTCGAGGGTCGACGGCACGTACATCACGCCGTAGAGATCCGTCACGCCGTCGCGGGCCTTGGCCGTGAAGACACGGGCGCCGCGGAACCCCACGGCCGCGAGCTGCGAGGCGTCGGCGGCCTCCAGCCGCTTCACGATGCGACCCGAGAGTGCATCGCGCAGCACCGTCTGCGGTGGCGTCTCCACACGCGAGTAGGTGTCCACGATCCAGCGGCCGTTCGGGCTCACCGCGATGCGGTGGTCAGCGTCCTCGCCGGTGAGGCGCGTGAGGCCGGTGCCGTCGAAGTTCACCGCGTAGAGCTGCGCGTAGTACAGGAAGGCATCCGTCTCGCGCCCGCGACCGGTGAACCAGACGCGCTTCGCCTTCTCGTCCACCGCGACGATGGTGCCGACCTGCCAGGGCCCCTCGGTGAGGCGGTTCTTCAGCGTGCCGTCGGCCGCGTAGCGGTAGAGGTGCCCCCAGCCATCGCGCTCCGACCAGAGCAGCGTCTCGCCGTCCTCGGTGACCCAGGTGGGGCTCGGGTCCACCGGGTTGCCGATCTCGACGAAGGTCTTCGCCGAATCGGCGGCCAGCCGCTTCACGGCGCCGGTCGCTGCGTCCACCTCCACCACCGTCGCGACCTTGGCCGCACGCGAGAGCGTCGTGAGGTAGACGCGGGTGCTGGTGGCGTTCCACACCGAGTCCCGCGGCGAGATGTTCCACGAGGCCTGGGCAGGTGCCGGGTCGAGCTGCACGCGCACGTTGGTCCGCGCCTCCCGGTCGAGGATCGCGAAGCCCGGCTTCGGGATCACCGAATCACCCGGCAAGGCATACGGCTGGGAGAAGGCGCGCGGGCGCTGCGAGGTGTAGCTGATGTAGGGCATGGTGGCCACGCCGCGCGCATCCTGCCGGGAGACGATCAGGTGGCGTGAATTGGGGGCCCAGCGCAGTTGCGGCCGTCGCGGGGCGGGGCGCGGTGCCAGGCGCTGCTGCGGCGTCGGGTCGCCAAGGCCGTAGCTCCAGCCCGGCGCGCCGTCGGTCGTCAGGCGCACCGAATCGGCCGCCACGCCACGGGGACGCACGAACACGTCGTAGCCGCGCACGAACGCCTCCCACTTCCGGTCGGGGCTGAGCACGTACGGCACCTCGCTCGGCAGCGTGTCGGCGCTCAGGCAGCGGTAGGCGCCGATGTCGCAGCTCACGCGGCGCTTGCCGAAGCGGAACTCGATGGTGCGCTCGTCGTCGCCGTCCTTCGCGAAGCGGAAGGTGCGGAACGGCAGTTTCGTGGGATCGATGGCGGTGTCGGCGGCGACGCTGATGGCCGCCGCCAGTTTCGCGTTGTCGAACAGGAGCTCGCGTGCGCCCCGCACCGGGTCCACCAGCACGAACTCCGCGCCCTGCCGCACCTTGTTGCGGTACCAGAACCGGGCGCCGTCCTTCAGCCACTGCGGCTGGACCTCGTCCCCGGTGATGAGGCGCGTGCTGTTCCAGGTGAGCAGCTGCTCGGCACGGTCGTAGCGGACCGCCGGCGGCGGGGCGGCGGTGGCCTGCGCTCCGGCGGTCGAGTGCAGCGCGAGGACGGCGCCCGTCGCGACGGCGACGGTGAGGGTGGACGAACGCGAACGCATGGTGCTGTCCCCGTGGCGGGTGGAAGCGGTGGCGCGGAAGTGACGGGAACGGTACGCGGCGACGGGAGAGTCTGCTGGTCGCCGCCGACGGCAGGGAACGTCCGTTGCGGTCGTCCCACGCCGTGGTGCGTCCCTGGGACATCACGACCCGTGCCGGCGTGCGGACACCTCCGCCGTCCCCGGCGCGTATACGGGGAGCGCTGCATGGACCCGCCGGGTCCGTCCGGTGTGCCAACGCTCGGCGCCGGCGCGGCGTACACCCCTCCGACGGGGGCGCGCCTGCAGGGTGCCGATACCTGTCCGGAGCCGCACAGCCTTCGTGTGCGGTCCGCATCTCTCCGCTCGAAGACACATGTCGCCACGTACCGTCCTGGCGCGCCGCCTGCGCCGACTTGTCCTTTCGCTCGCCGCCGTCCTCGCCGTTCCCGCCGTGGTGCGGGCGCAGGTCGGCGCCTCCACGGACATCATCACTGGCGTCGTGAAGTCGCCCGCCGGAGTGCCGGTCGAGAATGCGCAGATCGAGGCGCAATCCACCGAGACGCAGGTGACCCGCCGCCAGCGCACCAACGCGCAGGGCAAGTACACGATCCTCTTCCCCGACGGCGGCGGCACCTACCGCCTCACGGTGCGCTACATCGGATTCCAGCCCACGACGATCACGGTCACGCGCAATGGCGACGACGACCGCATCGTGCGGAACATCACCCTCGGCCAGAGCACGGCGCAGACGCTGGCGCGGGTGGAGGTGCGCGGCACGCGCCGCCCGCAGCAGCAGGGGCCCGGCGGCGGTCCGCCGTCGCCCGGCGGGAACGAGCGGGTGGTGGATGGCGGGCAGGCGGCACGCCTCCCGGTGGACGCCTCCGATCCCACCGCGATCGCCTCGCTGGCACCCGGCGTGGTGCTGACGACGGCCGACACCGCGGGTGGCGGCGGTGCCGCGAACTTCAGCGTGGCCGGCCAGTCGGCCGCCAGCAACAACGTGACGCTCGACGGCCTGTCGTTCTCGGCCGGTGCGGTGCCCCAGGACGCCATCCGCGGCACGCGGGTGGTGACCAACACCTATGACGTGGCGCGCGGGCAGTTCTCCGGCGGCCAGGTCTCGCAGACCACCCGCAGCGGCACCAATGTCGTGCAGGGGTCGCTGTCGTACATCGGCCGCTACCGCGAGTTCACGGTGGAGCAGGGCGGGACGTCGGGTGCCTTCGGTGGCGCCTACAACCAGAACCAGTTCGGCGCCGGCGTCGGCTTCCCGATCATCAAGGACAAGCTGTTCTTCTTCGGCGCACTGCAGGGCCGCCGCCGCGCGGACCTGCTGCCCTCGCTGCTGGCCGCCGACGATGCGACCCGCGCGCGCCTCGGTGCCGCCCCCGACTCCGTCAGCCGCTTCCTCTCGCTGGTCAACGGCTACGGTGTGGCCGGCGCCGGCGGGGTGATCGACGACAACCGCAACGCCGACAACCTCACGGTGCTCGGCCGCATGGACTACTCGCTGGCCGATGCGCACACGCTCACGCTGCGCGGCGACTGGCGGCTGAATGACCAGACGCCCACGCGCGTCGGCTCGCTGGCGCTGCCGCAGACCGGCGGCACCACCGAGAACCGCGGCGGCGGCGGCTCGGTCGTGCTCTCGTCGCGCTTCGGCACGGCCGTGGTCAACGAGCTGCGCGCCGGCATGCAGATCGACAACCGCACCGGCTCGCCCTTCGTCACCCTGCCGCTGGGCCGCGTGCAGGTCCTCTCGGACCTCAGCGACGGCACGCAGGGCTTCAGCACCCTGCAGTTCGGCGGCAGCACGTCGCTGCTCTCGCAGAGTGACAACACCGTGTTCGAGGCCACCAACGAGACCTCGCTGCTGCTGGACGATGGCAAGCACCGCGTGAAGGTCGGTGGCCTGGTCAACCGCACCGGCTACACCCAGGACCAGGCGTTCAACCGGTTCGGCACCTTTACGTTCAACTCGCTGGCCGACTTCGCCAGCAACACGCCGGCCACGTTCAGCCGCACGCTGGCGTCACCGGAGCGCACTGGCAGCACGCTGAACTCGGGCATCTACATCGGTGACACCTGGCGTCCGCGCGACGGCCTCCAGCTGGTGTTCGGCACGCGGTTCGAGGCGTCGTCGTTCAGCGGCGCGCCGGCGCGCAACCTGGCCGTGGACTCGGCCTTCGGCCGCAAGACCGACCTGATCCCGAGTGACGCGGCGTTCCTGCCGCGGGTGGGCTTCAGCTGGTCGCGCCGCCAGCCCGAGAACGCCAACGGCGGCAACCCGTTCGGCAACGGCCAGCTCACCGTGCGCGGCGGCGTGGGTCGCTTCCGCGATGCCCCCAACACGCAGCTCTTCTCGGGCGCGCAGACCGCGACCGGCCTGAGCACCGGTGAGCAGGCCATCTTCTGCGTCGGCGCCGGCGTGCCGATCCCGGACTGGACCGGCTACTTCGCCACCCCGTCCACCGTGCCCACGCAGTGCCTGGCCGGTGGCCCGCCGTCGCAGCTCACCACCGCACGCAACGTCACCACCTTCGATGGCGACTACAGCAATCCCCGCGCGTGGCGCGGCTCGATCGGCGCCTCCAAGCGCATCTTCGGCCGCATGAGCCTGAACGTGGACCTGAGCGGCTCGCGCGGCGAGGCGCAGACGGGCTACCGCGACCTGAACCTGAACACCACGCCGCAGTTCACGCTCGCCTCGGAAGGCAACCGCCCGGTGTTCGTGCCAGCGGCCGCGATCATCAGCACCACCGGCGCCGTGCCGGTGCAGCTCTCGCGCATCGACACCCGCTTCGGCTCGGTGTACGACGTGAACTCGCGCAACAGGACCGAGCAGTGGCAGGCCACCGTGTCGTTCGGTGGCTTCACCAGCAAGGGCGCGATCATCAACAGCAGCTACACCTACTCGGATGCCCGGAGCCAGACCGGCTTCGGCTTCGGTGGCGCCGGTGGCGGCTTCGCCTCGGCCACCACGGCCGGCAACCCGAACACGCCGGAGTGGGCGGCCAGCGCCTTCAACCGCCGCCACAACCTGATCAGCACCGTCACCTACCCGATCACGTCGAGCTTCGAGATCACGGCCATCGGCCGCCTCACGTCGGGGGCGCCGTTCACGCCACTGGTGAGCGCGGACATCAACGGCGACGGCGCGCGCAACGACCGCGCGTTCATCTACGATCCCGCGACCGCCCCTGATGCGGACCTCGCGGCCGGCATCACCAAGCTGCTCGACTCGAAGGGCAACACCGCCAGCCAGTGCCTGCGGTCGCAGCTCGGCCAGCTCTCGGCGCGCAACTCGTGCACCGGACCCTGGCAGCCCGGCTTCGACCTCCAGCTCAACTGGCGCCCCACCTACTTCAAGCTCGACCGGCGCCTGACCTTCTCGCTGGTGACGGCCAACCTGATCGGCGGCATCGACCAGGTGCTGCACGGCGCGAACAACCTGCGCGGCTGGGGCTCGTTCACGCAGCCCGACAACACGCTGCTCTTCGTGCGCGGCTTCGACGCCACCACGCTCCGCTACCGCTACGAGGTCAACGAGCGCTTCGGCGCGGTGCGCGGCAACCAGACCGGCATCCGCCTGCCGTTCCAGGTCGGCTTCAACATCCGCTACACCCTCGGCCCCGACCAGACGCGCGACCGCCTGCGGGCCGCCTTCGGCGGAGCCCCGGGCACGCGCCTCACCGGCGAGGCGATGGCGAACGGTGTCGGCCGGTTCTTCCCGAACATCCCGCTGCAGATCATCGAGGCGCGTGACTCGGTGGGCCTGACCGACGCGCAGGTCGCCCAGCTCAAGGTGCTCTCCGACTCGATCCAGGTGCAGGTCGACACGCTCATCGCGCAGGCCCGCGCGGTGATCGAGAAGGAAGGGGGCAACCCCGATCCCGCGGTGCTCTTCGGCGTGCGCCTGCGCCCGTTCTTCGAGCGCGGCACCCGCCTCCGCTTCGCCGGCACCAACGGCGCCAAGGCCATCCTCGGCGAGGAGACCTGGAAGCGCGTCCCCACCCGCATCACCACGCCGCAGGGCTTCGGTGGTCCCGGTGGCGGTGGTGGCGGTGGCGGTCGCCCGCCGAACTGATGTCGCGGTACCGGATGCCCCGGGCTTCAGCGAAGCTCGGGGCATCGTTGAAAAGGTTCACGCGGAAAACGCGGAAGACGCGGAAAGCGCCCACTACACCGACGCCACCCCCGTGACGGCTCACAGGGGAGCAAAACGCTGCAGGAACTGCGTGAGCGCGCGCGCAGTTCCTACAGCATTTTTTCGTCCGGTCCAGTCGTCACAGGGCTGGCACTGCGGTAGTGGGCGCTTTCCGCGCTTTCCGCGTTTTCCGCGTGAACCTTGTTGACGACGCTGACCGGCGTGGAACCCCGCGACCGGGACTCAGCGCGGCGTGAAGCCTTCCTCGATGGCAGCGCGCACGGAAGCCGTGAGCTCCGACCAGGTCCACGGCTTGGTCAGCACCGGCACTGACGGGTCCAGGGCGACGGTGTCACTCGACATGCGGTCGGTGTAGCCGCTGGTGAACAGGAACGGCATCGTGTACCCCTCGTCCCGCAGCGAGGCGTACAGCTCGCGGCCGCCCATGCGCGGCATCACCACGTCGCTGACCACGAGGGCGATCTCCTTCCCGCGCTCGCGCAGCAGCGTCAGCGCCTCGGCGCCGTCGGAGGCCTGGATCACGCGGTAGCCGTGCTTCTCGAGGATGCGGCGGCCGGCGCGGCGCACCATCTCCTCGTCTTCCACCAGCAGGATCGTCTCGGTGGCACCCTCCCGCACCATCGGCGAGGACCGCGGCGTGGCGTTCGCCACCGTGAGCTCCGCCAGCGGCAGCGCGATCGTCACGCGCGTGCCGAGGCCGGGTGTGCTCTTGACGTCGATCGTGCCCTCGTGCTGCTGCACCAGGCCGTAGATCATCGCCATGCCCAGACCGGTGCCCTCCCCGGGGGCCTTGGTGGTGAAGAACGGCTCGAACAGGTGGGCGAGCACCTCGTCATCCATGCCGCGGCCGCTGTCCTCCACCGTCACCGTCACCATCGGCCCGTGGGTGCCGTCGGGACGCTCCCGCTGCGGCTCGAAGGCGCCGCGCATGCTCAGCACGCCGCCGGTGGGCATGGCATCGCGCGCATTGGTGGCGAGGTTGAGGAGCATGTGCTGCACCGCACCCGGGTCGGCCAGGATCCCCGGCAGCTCGGGCGCGGCGTCGGTCCGCACCGTGATGTTCGACGGCAGCAGGCGGGTGAGCAGCGCCTGCGTCTCCGCCAGCACCACCTCGAGCGAGACGGGGCGGCGCTCGAGCGACTCACGGCGGCTGAAGGCCAGCAGCTTGCGCACCATCTCGGTGCCGCGCGTGGCCGCCTGGATCATCTGCATCACCTCGTCGCGCAGCTCCTCCATCCCCTCGGGCAGCGCCTCGAGCACGAGGTCGGCGTTGGCCAGCACCACCGTCAGCAGGTTGTTGAAGTCGTGCGCCATGCCACCCGTCAGCATGCCGATCGCCTCCATCTTCTGCGCCTGGCGGAGCTGCGCCTCCATCTGCTGCGACTCGGTCACGTCGCGGATGGTGACGAGGTGCCGGCCGGGCGAGATGTGCGCCGAGGCGGACACGTCGAGCACGCGGACGCTCTCGCCCACCAGCAGGCGGCCCTCACCGCGCCACTGGCCGTCCATCAGCATGCGCTGCCAGGCCTCGGCCGGCGTCGCCGTGCGCGCGCCGGCGGTGAAGAACTGCGAGAACTCCATCGCCGCGACGTCGGCCTCGCTGCGCGCCAGCAGGCGGCGCGTGGCGGGGTTGCTCGCCACGATGCGGCCGCGCGAATCGGCGATCACCATGGCATCCAGCGACGCCGTGAAGATCGAGCGGAAGCTGGTGTCCTGCACCTGCGCGGCGGCGCTTCCCGCGTTCGAGAGGGCCGGCGGGACGAGCTGCACCAGCGCGCCGCCGCCAGGCACAGGCGTCGCGCGGAGCAGCGTCGCGATGTCGCCGCCGTTGGCGGGCAGCTCCAGCTCGAACGACCGCTGCGTGCCGTCGACGACGGCGCCGATCCCGGCGATCGCGGTCGCGGCCACCGTCGGGGGCACCGGCAGCGCGAGGGCGACCACGTCCGCGACCGAGAGGCCGGGCGCCATCGCCGCGCCGGCGGCGGAGTTCGCCACCACCAGCGCGGCCCCCGAGTCGAGCAGCACCCCGGCGCCCGGCAGTGCCTCGAGGACGGCGCCGAGATACCCGGCCGGTGCGGAGGTCGCGGGGGACGTCATGCCGGCAAGCTAGCGACGGTGGCTCATCCCGGCGGGGCCTGCGTCCGAGACTGGAACGGAGAACTCGCCCGGGCAGCCCGCCCATGGCCCCGGTATTCCTCCGTCGCACCCCCCCATGCTGCCGAAGGTCCTGAGTCGTCTCACGAACAAGACGCCCATCACGGCGCCTGCCCGGCCCGCGACCACGCCGCTCGCCGTGCCGGACGTGGTGCAGGGCGACGACCTGGCGCTCGAGAAGGCGCGCGCCGCCCCCGCGCCGCCGCCCATCCCGGTGATGCAGGCCGCCCCGATCCTCACCGAACCCTCCATCCACGAGGAGGTGGAGGCCGGCTACGACATCCGGCGCGCCCTCCGCACGGCCCTCGAGCGCCTCGAGGGCTCGCTCGAGCCGATCGACCTGCGCGGCGACGCGCCGGCATTCTTCGAGCGCATCTCCAAGAGCGGGGAGAAGACGGTGCGCCAGCCCCCCGCGGCGGCGCAGCGCGCACTCGACCTCCTGCGCCGCGACGTGGCGATCTCGCAGCTCGTGAAGCTGGTGGAGCAGGACCCGGTGCTCGCACAGTCGCTGCTGCGCTTCGCCAACTCCGCCGCCAATTCGACCGGCGCGCGCACCTCCTCACTGGCGGAGAGCATCCGGCGCGTGGGCACGCAGGGGCTGCGCAGCGTGATCCTGAGCAGCATGGTCGAGGCGACACTCTGTCGCACCGGCACCGCCTACGACGGCCTGGTGAAGCAGGTGTGGGAGCACATGGTGCGCACGGCCCCGATCGCGCGCACGCTGGCCCCCGGGTTCGGCGTGGTGCCCGACGAGGCGTTCACGCTCGCGCTGCTGCACGACGTGGGCAAGCTGGTGCTGTTCGACCGCCTCGGCACGTTGCGCGCCGAACTGCGACGCGAGGTGAAGATGACGGCGCAGGTCATGCCGCGCGTGCTCGGTGAGCTGCACGAAGTGCTGGGTGGCGCCGCGGCGCTGCGCTGGGGGCTCGGCAAGGCGGCAGTCCACGTGGTGGCCAACCACCATCGCCGCGCCGAGCCGCTGGAACCGAGCCTGCCCGCGGAATGTGTGTACATCGCCGAACGGCTGGACCTGGCGATGGTGCGCGGCGAGCCGGCGAACCTGGTGCGCTGGTTCGAGGAGGGGCGGTTGCTGGCCAGCTACGACGCCGTGGCGCCCCTGGTGGAGCGGGTGCTGGCCCCGGAGTCTGGTGGGACCGGCTACCACTTCTGAGGGCAGGAACGGGGCGCCCGCGCGGCGCCCTCTCTTGTGGAGTTGACTTAGAGAAAATCGAAGCAAATACGCGAGCGATTGAAATTGTGCCTGTCGGGCGTGACAGCTAGGCTGGGATTGACCGTCCGGCGATGCGTCACGTCCGCCGGCTGCCACTGACTCGTCGCGCGATCGCACCCATGCCCTCTTCGTCCCGCTCCACCGCATTCCCCGCCTCCAGCGCCTCTGCCGCGGCGGCGGCCATCGGGATGCGCCAGGCCGCTGGCACGCCGCTGGTGCGCCCCATCCCAGCCCAGCAGCCGGCGCAGGTCCGGCCGGCGACCCCCGTCATCACGGTCGCCGCGCTCTTTGCCGACACGCACCTGCCGCCGCTGCTGGCCAGTGTCGAGCGGCTCGCGCACTCGCTCGGGGTGCCGCTGACCAGCCGCACCATCCCCGCCTCACTGGCGCGCGCGGGCCAGGTCGGGCGGATCGGATTGCCGGGCGAGGCAGTGAACAGCCTGCTCCAGCAGGGGGTGCTGATCAGCGCCAACTTCGGTGGCGACCCGCTCGCGCCGGTGGCGCGGCTGGTCCGGGGGTTGCAGCGGCGCACCGACGTGGTGGTGGACGTGCGCCCGATGCTGACGCTGCCCGGATCGCCGGCGGCTGCGGAGGGCTGGGAGCGCGACGTGCTGCTCTTCTCGCACCGCACGCTGGAGCGCCACCCGGCCGTGGCGCGGTCGCGCGAGGCGGATGTGGCGCAGGCGCGCACCCGGGCGCGTGATGCGGCCGGCCTGGCGTACCGCCTCTGCACCAGCGAGTCCCGCAAGCTGGTGGTGGTGCTGCCCGTGGGGCGCGGCACGCGCGCCCAACAGGGCTTCGTCGAGGCGCTGCAGCAGCAGGCGGCAACGGCGGGGCTCACGCCGCCCCGCATCGTGAAGGCCGGGCTGCTCACCGCGCTGCTCAGCGGGGAGTCGGGGCGCGAGCGCTGGCTGGTGGCGTCCGTGATCCCGATCGACGAACTGAGTGCGATGATCGGCGAGTCACTCGGTGCGGTGGTGCCGTGGCCGGTGCTCTCGTACGGACGCGGTGCCTCGTTCTACGACCTGCCGGTGCCGTGTGCCACCGAGGATCCGGTGCCACTGCTGCTGGTGCTGGTGAGCCTGCTGCAGCGAAGCGGGCGCGGTGAGCTGGCGCAGCAGCTGCAGGCCGCCGTGCTCATGACCTGCGGTGCACGAAACCGGATGGCCGAGGAGCTCGGGGTGCCGCTTCGGGTGCCGTTCGATGCCTTCGTGCAGGGTGTCGTGACGAACCTGGGGCGTGCGCCGTTCGCCCCGTCGACGCGCGATCGACGCCGTGCCGAGCGTGCACCGCAGACGGTGGCCGGGCCGGTGCATGACCGGCTGCCGGCTCAGCCGAACAGGCGGGAGCGCGCCGCGCGTGCGATGGCCGTGACGGCGGGATGCTCCATGCGGCGCTCGGCGGAGATGGCGTAGAACTGCTGGCGCAGCCCGGGGAGGCGGCCCACGACCTCCACCCCGTGCTGTTGCACGATCTCGGCCTCGAGCACGGTGGGGGCCGCGAGCAGGCCGTAGCCGTTCTGTCCGAACGTCTTCATCAGGGCGCTGTCGGCGAACTCGCCGGCCACCACGGGACGGAGGTCGTGCTGGTGGAAGAAGCTGTCGAGGGCGCGGCGGATGGTGGAGGCGTGCAGCGGCAGCAGGAACGGCGCGCCGTGCAGTGACCCCGGAAAGCCATCGCGGTAGCGTGCGGCGAGGTCGCGCGTGCCGAAGATCGACGTGCCGCTCTCGCCAAGCAGGTGGTTGAAGGCGCGGACGTTGCTGGCGGGCGTGACCGGCGCGTCGGTGATCAGCAGGTCGAGGGCGTGCACCGAGAGCGCGGCGACGAGCCGCTCCGGCGTGTCCTCGGTGCAGCTCAGCGTGAGCCCCTCCGGGGTGCGCAGCGCCGGCTCGATCAGGCGATAGGCGATCATCTTCGGGACCACGTCGGCAATGCCGACGAGCAACCGGCGCGGCCGGTCGCCCGGCGAGCCGGCCATCGCCTGCCCGAGTTCGTCGCTGATGGAGAAGATGTCGTCGGCGTAGCGCAGTGCGGTCTGGCCGGCATCGGTGAGCTGCAGCCGGCGTGCGGTGCGGGTGAAGAGCGGCTGCCCGAAGTGCTGCTCCAGCGCCTTGATCTGGGTGCTGAGGGTGGGCTCGGTGAGCCGCAGTTCCGCCGCGGCGCGCGCGAGGGTGCCGGCGCGGGCGACGGTGCGGAAGAGGTGCAGGTGATGGAAATTGAGTTCCGCCATGGTCAGGCCGTGCCGCCGTACTGGTCGACGTGCACGCGCAGCAGCGGGCCACCGAAGCGGCGCCAGAGGCGCACCACGAGCACCGCCGCCACGGCGGCGAGGCCGGCGACGAGTCCCCACCAGAGCCCGGCCGGCCCCATGCCGCGGCGGAAGGCGAGCCAGAGCCCCAGGGGCAGCCCGAGTGCCCAGAAGCCGAGGATGTTCGCGATCATCGCGGCGCGCGTGTCGGCCGCGCCGCGCAGGGCACCGCCGGCGACGGCCTGCAGCCCATCGAAGAGCTGGAAGACACCGGCCAGCGGAATCAGCGTGGCGGCGAGCGCCACCACGCCGGGCTCCGTGACGTATGCGCTCGCGAGCAGGGCGGGGACGGTGAGGAAGATGATCGTCGTGAGCGTCGACGCGACCAGCCCGGCGGTCACGGCCGCCACGGCCGCGCGGCGCGCGGCATTGGCATCCCCGCGCCCGATGGCCTGGCCCACCAGCACCGAGGCCGCTGCCCCGATCCCGAGCGGCATCATGAAGGTGAAGCTCGCGAGGTTGATCGCCACCTGGTGCGCCGCGAGCGTGGCGGTGGCCTGCACGCCCATCAGCAGCGCCACCGCATTGAACACGCCCACCTCGAGGAGGTACTGCACGCCGACGGGGGCACCGATGCGCAGCATGCGCACCAGCGGCGCACGCTCGGTGACCGCCGGGTCCCGCGTGCGCAGCAGTGGCCAGAGGGCATCACGCCCGAGCCAGAGCAGGATGAGCGGCAGCGCGGTGCGCCCGACCACGCTGGCAATGGCCGACCCGTCCACGCCGAGGGCGGGAAAGCCGAGGCGGCCGTGGATGAGCAGCCAGTTGCAGCCGGCGTTGATCAGGTTCGCGTAGAGCACCGTGAGCAGGATCGGGCGCAGTCGTGACATCGCCTGCATGGTCTGCCGCAGCACCACGAAGGTGAGCGCCCCCGGCAGGCCGAGGATGGAGATGTGCACGACGCGGGTGGCGACCGGCACGATCTCCGACGGCTGGTGCAGCGCGCGCAGCACCGGCTCGGTGGGCCAGAGCACCAGTGCGAGGGGCACGCAGAGGGCGAGGGCGAGGATGAGGGCACGCTGCAGCGCGCGGCGCACGCCCGCCTCGTCACCTGCGCCGACGGCCTGGCTCACCAGGGCATCGAAGCCGACCAGCGTGCCCATGCCCACCACCACCACCGTGAAGTAGTAGATCAGCGCCAGCGAGACACTCGCGAGCGCCGTGGCGGAGAGGTGGCCCACGAACAGCGTGTCCACCACGTGCATGGCCATCATCCCCATCTCCACTGCCATCACGGGCAGCGCGAGCTGGATCAGCGCGCGCATGTCGGTGCCGGTGGGGCGCACGAGGACGGGCACGCGCGCCGGCATGGCGGTGGAGGACACTTGGCTCGGCATGGTGGCTAAACTGTAACCAGTCCGCCGTGATTTCCCCGACTGCCGCGAGCCATGCCACCACGCGCACCCGCCGCCACCGCCGCCACCAGCCTGATCGGGCTCGTGACCGGGCCGGCGCGTGCGCGGCGGTGGTGGGTGCGCGTCCTGGTGCGACTCACCGGCGGGAGCCTCGGCTTGCTGGTGGTGGTGCTGGCCGTGCTGGCCTACCTGGTGACGCTGCGCCCCGACGTGCCGGCGGCGCGTCGCCTGGCGCGCACCGAGCTGCAGGTGATGCTCGAGCCCACCGAGCGAGTGCATGCGGCGGCGTGGGCGCGCCGGCGCGAGTGGTGGGATGGATTCCGCGAGACCTACGGGATCCTCGCACTGACCGATCGCCGCATGCTCTTCGTCGGCATCCCGCCGCGGGAGCTGGTCACGCCGGAGCGCGGTCCACAGCAGTTCGTGGTGCTGCAGGTGGGGCGCGACGCCTCGCTGCGTGCGGTGCGCGAGCGGGTGGACTTCGGCACCGCCACCGGCGTCAGGATCCTCAACGACCGGCGCGCGTACCGGTTCGCGTCCACCGATGCGGCCGGCGTGGACAGCATCCTGGCCGACGTGACACGCGGCGTGCGTTCCGAGGCCTCGTCGGAGGAACTCGCGCGGCGCACGCGCTCGTATGAGGATGTGGTGGGCCGGCAGGCCGTCTGGCACGTCGTGGCCGCGGGTGATGCACTGGCGTCGGTGGCCAGCCGCTACGGCACCACCGAGGCGCGCATCGCGGCGCTGAACAACCTCACCAGCACGACCATCCGGATCGGCCAGCGCCTGCTGGTGAAGCCGGCCCGCTGAACCCGCCAGTCGCGGCCGGCGACGTTATCTTCCACGACTGGCCGCCGCGCATCACGCCCGGTGCCCGTCTCACAGGGAGCCGATGCAGCATTCGTGGATGTGGACAGCCTTCGCCGTCGTCGTCTCGGTGATGCTGGCGCTGGACCTCGGGATCTTCCACAAGAAGGCGCACGCCGTGCGGCCGCGCGAGGCGCTCATCTGGAGCCTCGTCTGGGTGGCGCTCGCCGCCGCATTCGCGGCCACGCTCTGGCAGCTCGACGGGCACCAGACGGCGATCGAGTTCGCCACCGGCTACGTGGTGGAGCTGGCGCTCAGCGTCGACAACCTCTTCGTGTTCCTGCTGCTCTTCGGCTACTTCGCGGTGCCGGACCAGCTGCAGCACCGGGTGCTGTTCTGGGGCATCATCGGCGCGCTGGTGATGCGCGCGGCCATGATCGGCGCCGGCTCGGTGCTGCTCGACCGCTTCCACTGGATCATCTACGTCTTCGGCGCGTTCCTCGTCTTCACCGGTGTCAAGATGCTGGTGCAGCAGGACGGCGAGATGGAGCCGGAGAAGAACCCGGTGCTGAAGCTCGTGCGCCGGCTGGTGCCGGTCTGCGACGACTTCGTCGGCGACCACTTCTTCACGCGGGCCCCGTGGGGCCACGACGGCGCGATCCGCACCGTGGCCACGCCGCTGTTCGTGGTGCTGGTGCTGGTGGAGACCACCGACCTGGTGTTCGCGGTGGATTCCATTCCCGCCGTCTTCGGCGTCACCCGCGACCCGTTCGTGGTCTACACCTCGAACGTCTTCGCCATCCTCGGCCTGCGCTCGCTGTACTTCCTGCTCGCCGCCGTGGTGCACAAGTTCTGGCTGCTCAAGCCGGCGCTGTCGCTGGTGCTCATGTTCGTGGGCGCGAAGATGCTCAGCAGCCCGTGGTACCACATGCCGACCTGGGTCTCGCTGGTGGTGATCGTGGGCGTGCTGACCGGCGCCGTGGTGCTGTCGCTGCTCCACCCGCGTGCCGTGCCGGCGGCCACCGCCGACCCGGGGGCCGCGGCCGCGGCGCCGCCGCAACCGGCGCCGCCGCAACCGGCGCCGTCGCGCGCCCCGTGACCGGTCCCGCGGCGCTGGCGCCTGCCGACAGTGCCCGCACCGCGCTCGACCTCGCGCACGCGCCGCTGCCGCAGGTCGGGCGCCCGGCGGCCACGATGGCGGTGCTCGACACGACGGAGTGGTTCGCACCCACCAGCGGCGGCATCCGTACCTACCTGCTGCAGAAGGAGCGGTACGTGGCGGCGCGGCCATCGCTGCGCCACGCGCTGGTGGTGCCGTGGGCTGCCGACGGCATCGTGGAGCGCGAGGGCGCGCGCTGGTACGAATGCCGCGGCCCGCGGGTGCCGCGCAACGCGCCGTATCGCCTGCTGCTCTCGGTGTCGCGCATGCGCCGCGTGCTGGACCACGAGCACCCCGACGTGATCGAGCTGGGGAGCCCAGCACTGGTGCCGTGGGTGCTCTTCCGTGCGCTCGGCCGGCGCGACGTGCCGGTGGTGAACTTCTTCCACAGCCACTTCCCGGCCCTGCTCGGCGGCAGCCGCCGGCCGGCGCCGGCGTGGCGTGATGCGGCGCGGGATGCCGCGTGGTGGTACGCGCGCCGCATGGACCGACGGATCAGCGCCACCATCGCCGCCTCGCGATTCGTGGCCGATGACCTCGAGGCCGCCGGCGTGCGGAACGTGACGCGCATCCCCCTCGGCGTCGACCTCGAGCTCTTCACGCCCGATCGCCGCGCGAACGCCGCCGAGACCCGCGCGCGATGGCAGCTGCCGGCGGACGGGCCGCTGCTCACGTTCATCGGGCGTTTCGCGCACGAGAAGGAGCTGGACGTGCTGGTGGATGCGTGGCCCGAGATCCGGCGTCGCACCGGGGCGGCGCTGGTGATGGCCGGCGACGGGCCGGAGAAGGGGGCGCTGCTGGCGCGCCTGAAGGACGGCACCGGCGTGCACTGGCTGCCGTTCATCGCCGACCAGGGCCACCTCGCCGACCTGCAGGCGGCGTCCAGCGTCTACCTCGCGAGCAGCCCGCACGAGACCTTCGGCCTGTCGCCGCTGGAGGCGATGGCCTGCGGCACCCCCGTGCTCGCGGCGGACGGCGGCGGTGTGCGCGAGCACGTGCGGTCCTCCGGCGCCGGTGCGGTCTTCGTGCCCGGCGATCCCGCCGACTTCGCGGAGCAGGCCGTCCAGCTCCTCAACGGTGACCTGCCGGCCCACGGCGCCCGTGCCAGGGCCTTCGCCGTCTCGGAGCATGCATGGCCGTCTGTGTTCGACCGGATCTTCGCGCTCTACGAGCGGGTACGCCGGTGAGTGTGCTCCTCTCCATTCACGACGTGACGCCGGCGTGGGCGCCGCAGGTGGAGGCGCTCTGGGCGCTCTGCCGACAGCGTGGTGCGACACCGGCCCTGCTGGTCGTGCCGCAGTGGCACGGCGCCTGGCCGCTGGCCGACGCGCCGGCCTACGTGTCGTGGATCCACGCGCGGGTGGCCGACGGCGCGGAGGTCTTCCTGCACGGTGAACGGCACGACGAGGTGGGACTGCCACGCACGCTCCGTGATTCGGTGGTGGCGCTCGGGCGCACCGCACGGGAAGGGGAGTTCCTCACGCTCGACCACCCCGCTGCGCATGCGCGCATCGGCCGCGGCCTGCAACTCTTCCAGCATCTCGGCCTCGCGCCGATCGGGTTCGTGCCGCCGGCGTGGCTTTGCCGCGTCGGCACGCACACCGCCTGCCGCGCGCACGGCCTGCAGGTGCTGGAGGATGACGGTGCAGTGCACCTGCTGCAGCGCGGCATGACGCTCCGGAGCCCGGTGCTGCGCTGGAGCGGGCGCACCCCGCTGCGCGCGCGCGGGTCGGCGCTGCAGGCCGCGCTGCGCTGGCGCACGCAGCGTGACGCGCCGCACTTCCGCATCGCGCTGCACCCGATGGACCTGGAGCACCCGGTCACGCGCCAGTCGGTCATCGATGAGCTGGACCGCTGGCTCGCCGCGCGGCCGGCGCGCCCGTACGCGTCGCTGCTCGCGGACGCCGCATGACACCGGAGCCGGAGGTCCGGCTGGATGGCGTGCGGCTCGCGCTCTTCAGCGACACCTACCCGCCGCAGATGAACGGCGTGTCGCGCACGCTGGAGCGGCTGGTGCAGGCCGCCCGCGAGCGCGGTGCCGAGGTGCGCGTCTTCACCAGTGACGACCCGCAGGTCACGGCAGCGGACCCGGACGTGATCCGCTGGGCATCCATCCCGTTCTGGGCCTATCCGCAGGTGCGCCTCTCGGCGCCGCGTGCCTTCGCGGCCCGTGCGGCGCTGCAGGCGTGGCAGCCGACCATCGTGCACGTCGCGACGGAATTCGGCGTGGGTCTGGCGGGGCGTGCCGCAGCCCGTGCGCTGCGCGTGCCGCTCGTCACGAGCTACCACACCAGCTTCAGCGCCTACGCCGAGTTCTACCGCCTCGGGGCGCTGGCCGCGGCGGGGTGGAAGTACTTCCGGTGGTTCCATGCGGCGGCGGCGCGGACCTTCACGCCCACCGAGGCGATCCGTGACGAGGTGCAGGCGCACGGGTTCCGCCACGTGGCCGTGTGGGGACGGGGCGTGGATGGCGAGCGCTTCGACCCCGCGTTCCGCTCACCCGCCTGGCGACGGACCCTCGGCATCGACGACGGGGCGATGGTGGTGCTCTACGTGGGTCGCATCGCCCGCGAGAAGGGGCTGGAGCACGCACTGGCCGCGATGCAGGCGCTCCACGGCACGGCACGCGACATCCGGTTCGTCTGCGTCGGTGACGGGCCGTACGAGGCGGAGATGCGGGCGGCAGCGCCGGCGGACGTGATCTTCACCGGACGGCTGTCGGGGGTGGAGCTGAGCACGGCCTACGCGTCCAGCGACGTGTTCCTCTTCCCGAGCGTCACCGACACGTTCGGCAACGTGCTGCTGGAGGCGATGGCGTCGGGGCTGGTGGTGGTGGCGGCGGATGCCGGCAACACCCGCGAACTCGTCGGCGAGTCGCGCGGCGTGATCGTGCAAGCCGATGCACCGGGCGCGATCGGTGCGGCGCTGCAAGGGCTGGCGGCAGACCGCACGCGGCACGCGGCGATCCGCACCGCGGCGCGCGCGTGGGCGGCGGAACGCACCTGGCGCAACGTGTGGAACGGCCTCTTCGGCGAGTACCGCCGCGTGATCAGTGCGCGAGCTGCCAGTTCGTGAACCCTGACTCCCCGGTCACCTCGCGCACGATGTAGGGGGCGAGCCACCCGGGAATCGTGAACGGTGCATCCACGGCCGGCAGCTCGAGCTCGGCCAGCACGAGCGCGCGGTCGGTGAAGTCATCGATCTCCCACGCCGCGGTGCCGTCGTGCACGGTGTGCCGCCGCTTGGTCACACGTCGTCCCTCGGTGAGGGCGTAGAGCGCCCCGGCGAGTGCGGGCGACACGGGCTCCTCCACCTCGATGCGTGCCATGCCGGCGCCCAGCTTCACGGTGCGGCGCCACTGCACGTCATCACCCCGCGTGAGGCACCGGATGCGCTCCACCAGTGCGGTGCCCTCGAGGTATCCCTGCGCGAGCACGACCGGCACTTCCTCCGCCGCCCGTGGCGGGAGGGCGGAGAGCAGCCACTTGCGCTCGATCTCCATCGCGGGGGTGCCGGCCGTGCGCCACGCGGCGGCGATCCCGCGCAGGCGCGCGATCTCGTGCTCGCGATGGCGCGGCACCGTCCACGCGCCAAGTGAGCGGATGTGGCCCGCGATGCGCTTGACGAGGTGGCGCTGCAGCAGCGCGTGCGGATCGTCGTCCGGCGCGGCGCTGTGGTCGCGGTCACCGGCCAGCCGCAGGCGCAGGGCGGACGCGGTGCGCACGTCGTCCAGGTGTGCGGCGAGCGACGTCACGCCGGCGAGTGCGATCGCGCCATCCGGCGTGGCCGCCGCCAGCGGCTCGAGGGTGTGGACGAGGGAGCGCGCTGCCGAGTGCGCCGCGTGAAGCGCCGGCAGGTCGTCGGGTGAGACGAGAGCGGCCCACTTCCGCTCGAAGCGATCGATGGCGCGCGACAGCGCCTCGGCCGCCAGCGTGGCGAACGGTGTTTCCGCCCGGCGCGCGTCGATGCGATGACGCTCGTGCCACGTCGCGATGCCCTTCAGCAGCGGGCCGTGGATGCGCGCCCACCGCTCCCGGATCACGCGTGTGCCCTGAGCGTCACCGTGGGCTGGCGGCGGTACGAGGGTGGCGGTGGCCGGGTCGGCATCGGCGGGCTGGAGCGCCTCTAGCATGGTCCGGAGCGCGTGCCGTGCGGCGTCGGTCCCGACCAGCCGCGCGAACGCGCTGACGCGCGGGCGGACGGTGGCGGGCACGGTGTCGCGCAGGACCGGTTCCCAGGCATCGAGAAGGACGCGGAGGCGGTCGAGGGCCGCGTGGAGCGACGTCGGCGCGTCGTCAGGCGCTTCGGCGGCGGTGACGGCTGTGACAGCCTCGTCCGCGGCGGTGACGGCGGCGCGGAGCACCAGTCGGGCAGCCTGCGCTGCCGGGAGCGCCAGCAGGTGGTCGGCGTCCGGAAGCAGCGTCGCGGTGCGGCCGGGTTGGGCGCTGAGCGCGGAGTCTGGGTCGGTCGGCATCTGGCGGGAATATGTCGTGTTCGCCGCAGGGGGGGACGGGCGGGGGGTTGACGACGGCCGACGTACGGATTTCATTTGATATCGAAATAATCGATATAGAAAATACGGACATCGAAGAAATGGCGACTCACTTCCGCGGCACCGACATCGAGCGACGGGCCCTGGACGCGTATATCAAGCTCATGCGTTCGACCGTGGCCGTGAACGCACAGCTTTTCCCGCCGTTGCAGGCCGAGTTCGGCGTGACGGCGAGCCAGCTCGGTGTGCTCGAGGCGCTCTCGCACCTCGGCCCGATGCCGCATTGCGCGCTGGCCGGGAAGCTGCTCGTCAGCGCCAGCAACCTCACCACCGTGCTCGACAACCTCGAGCGCGATGGCCTGGTGCGCCGTGACCGCGACGCCGGCGACCGCCGCGTCTCGATCATCTCGCTCACCGCCGCCGGCGAGGCACGCCTCGCGTCGTTCTTCCCTCAGCACGTCCAGCGCCTGGTGCGCGCCATGTCCGGCCTCGATGAGGCTGAACAGGCGGAGCTGGGCCGGCTGTGCCGCAAGCTGGGTCTCTCCGCCACGTCGCGCGACTCGCCGCCGCGGGTGAGCCCTGAAGGTTCCTCCGCATCGTCCAACACTTCCACGCAGGTGCACTCATGAGTACGTCCGCATCCCCGCAGGTCCTGACCGTCACGCAGGCCGCCGAGACCCGCCGGTCCATCCGCAAGTACGAGCCGACGCCGATTCCGCGCGCGGATCTCGAGGAGATCCTCCGTGTCACGGGTCTCGCGCCGTCGCCGTGGAACGTGCAGCCGTGGCGCTTCGTGGTGGTGGAGGATGCCGCCACCAAGGCGAAGCTGCAGGAAGCGGCGTATGGCCAGCCGCAGGTGGGCGCCGCGCCGGCTGTGATCGTGCTGTACTCCGACATGACCGACGCGCTCGAGACGATCGAGGAAGTGGTGCACCCGGGCATGAAGGGGCCGGCCGGTGACAAGATGGCCGCCGACGTCCGCGGCATCCTCGGCGGCATGAGTGCGGCCGATCGCGATGCGTGGGGCAACGCGGAGGCGAACATCGCCCTCGGATACCTGCTGCTCAGCGCACAGGCCCACGGGTACAGCACCAGCCCGATGCTCGGCTTCATGCCGGACGCGGTGAAGTCGCTGCTCGGCCTCCCGGCCGACGCGCGCATCCCTGCGCTGGTCGCCATCGGCATCGGTGCCGAGGAAGGGTTCCCGCACCACCGTCATCCGCTGTCGCGGATCGTACGCTACGCCTGACCTGTCGTCGGGCCGGTCGTGGGTGCGGGGCGGCGACAGGTCTCGCCGCCCCGCGCTCGTTTCACCGGCGCCCATGTCGCGCCACACGGAGGAGTGTCACATGCATCGCACCACCGGCCTGCATCACCTCACGGCCATCGCCAGCGACCCGCAGCGGAACCTGGACTTCTACGCCGGCACGCTCGGGCTGCGCTTCGTGAAGCAGACCGTGAACTTCGACGACCCTGGCACCTACCACCTGTACTACGGCGATGCCACGGGCCGTCCCGGCAGCATCCTCACGTTCTTCCCGTGGCCGGGCGCGCGTCGCGGGCGCGTGGGTGCCGGGCAGGTGGCGGAGACGCAGCTCGCGATTCCCACCGGGGCGCTGGCGTTCTGGATCCAGCGCCTCACCGCACGGCAGGTGCCGTTCACCGGCCCGGTGCGGCGGTTCGGCCACGAGAGCGTGCTGACCTTCACCGATCACGACGGCCTGCCGCTCGCACTCGTCGCCACCGACGCCGCGGCGACGCAGCCTGGGTGGGACGATGCCGAGGGTGTGCCCGCGGCGATGAGCATCCGCGGCATGCACGCGGTGACACTCTGGGTGCACCAGCTGGCGCCGACGGCCGGCGTGCTCACGTCGGCGCTCGGCTATCGCGAGCTGGCGCGCGACGGCGATGTCGTGCGGTTTGCGGTGGGTGACGCGGAACCCGGCGCGCTGCTCGACGTGCGGGCCCTGCCCACGGGGCCCGGCGGCACCGGTGGCGCGGGGACGGTGCACCACGTCGCCTTCCGCGCCGCGGATGACGACACCGAGTTCGCGAGCCGCACGCAGGTGATGGCGGCGTTCCTGCCGATCACCGAGCAGATCGACCGCACCTACTTCCGCTCGATGTACTTCCGCGAGCTGGGGCACGTGCTGTTCGAGCTGGCCACCGACAGCCCCGGCTTCGCGGTGGACGAGGATGTCTCGCGCCTGGGTGAGGTGCTGCAGCTTCCGACCCAGCACGAGCACCTGCGTGACGCGCTGCGCGAGCGCCTGCCGGTGCTGCACCGACCCGGCGCGGTGGAGCGATGAGTGACGTCACGGCCGTGACGGACTTCGTGCACGTGCATGTGCCGCCAGCGCCGGAGAGTGCGGAGACGCGCACGATCCTGCTGCTGCACGGCACCGGCGGCGACGAGCGCGACCTGCTGCAACTCGGCGGCATGGTCGCGCCGGGTGCGCGGCTGCTGGGCGTGCGCGGGCAGGTGCTGGAAGGAGGCATGCCGCGGTTCTTCCGGCGGCTGTCGGAAGGGGTGTTCGACGAGGCTGACGTGACGCGACGTGCCGCGGACCTGGCGGCCTACGTGCCGGTGGCGGCGGCGCACTACGGCTTCGATGCGCGCGGCGTGGTGGCGCTCGGATTCTCGAATGGGGCGAACATCGCGGCCGCGATGCTGCTGCTGCATCCGGGGGCGCTGGCGGCTGCCGCGTTGCTGCGGAGCATGGTGCCGCTGGAGCCGGCCGTGCTGCCCGCCCTGGCCGGCACGCCGGTGCTGCTCGCGGAGGGGCGGTTCGACCCGATCATCCCGCCTGCCAACGCCGAGCGGCTGGCGGCGATGTTGCAGGCATCGGGCGCGGCGGTCACGCTGCACTGGGAGCCGGCTGCACACGGGCTGACGCAGGCGGACGTGGTGGTGACGCGCGACTGGCTGGCCGCGACGCGGTAGCGGCGGCTCGTACTGGCGTCCGGGGGCGTGACGTATGTTGTGGTGTGCACCTCCTGCGTCCCCTCGCCCTGCTCACCGTGACCGTCGCCGCCGGCGCCGTCGTGCGTGCCGTGCGCCTGCCGTCGCCGCCGTCCAGCCCCCCGGTGCCCGACGCGCGCCGTGGCCTGGCGCTGCTGCAGCACTTCAACGACAGCCTGCCGCGCAACGGCGGCAATGCGTTGCGGTGCACCAGCTGTCACCTGGACGATGGCACCCGCGGCACGGCGATGTCGTGGATCGGTGCCACGTCGCGCTTTCCGAAGTACCGGTCGCGGCGCGGCAGCGTGGAGACAATCGCGCAGCGGGTGAACGAGTGCATTGCGCGCAGCCTGGCGGGGCGGATGCTGCCGGAGGATTCGCGCGCGATGGGCGACATGGTGGCGTACTTCGAGTCGCTGCGCACGATGGCGGTGCCGGCCCGGCCGGACACCGTGCGGCTGGTGGGTGACACGGTGCGCGGGGCTGCGGGGTTCGTGGCCAGCTGTGCGCGCTGCCACGGCGCCACCGGACGGGGTGGCGTGGCGCCGGCGGTGGCGGGCGCGCGGAGCTACTCGATCGGTGCCGGCCTCGCGCGCCAGAACGTGCTGGCCACCTTCCTGCGCTGGAACATGCCGCAGGACCGCCCCGGCACCCTGGAGCCGCAGCTGGCGGCCGACATCGCGGCGTGGATGCTGCGCCAGCCGCGCCAGGACCATCCGGGGAAGGCGGGGGACTGGCCGAAGGGTGATCCACCGTCGGACGTTGCATATGCCACCGCGGCGGCGCGGGCGCGCGGGGCCGCACTGCCGGCACAGCGGCCGCTGCTGCGCCGTCGGGTGGCGCCGCTGCCGGCCCGCTAGGAACGCGTCAGTGCTCCCGACTCCGGAGGTGTGCTGATGGCCCGTGGTGCTGCAAGGGACGACGACGGCGACGACGAGGCGACTCCGCCGGGGCGCGTGCGCCTCGACAAGTGGCTCTGGGCTGCGCGCTTCTTCAAGACCCGGGCGCTGGCAGCCGAGGCGGTCGACGGCGGCAAGGTGTCGGTGAACGACGAGCGGCCAAAACGGGCGCGACTGATCCAAGCGGGCGACGAGGTCGCCGTGCGTCTGGGGCCGTACCTCCATATCGTGCTGGTGCGCGACGTGAGCGCGCGCCGGGGATCCGCCGCGATCGCCCAGGGGTTGTATGAGGAGACACCCGGGAGCATCGCCGCCCGGGCGCACCTGTCGGAGCAGTACCGCGCCGCCGCGACGATGTTCGCGCACCAGGAAGGAAAGCCAAGCAAGAAGGAGCGTCGCGCCATCGACAGGGTGCGCGACCGCCGCTGAATGCAGGCAGACCGTAACATCACGTGCCACCACATGCTGGCGCGTTGATGTAGCGATCCGGTGCAGTGACATTTCAGGTGCGCACCACTCAGACCCCGCATCAGACGTGTCATGCCATTCGTGATCAGCCGCGCCGTGAATGAACTCGTGGCCCGCACCCTCGCGCTCGAGATCGAGCCGCGGCGCTGGGATCCGGGCTTCATCGGCACGCCGCCACGTGTCGCGACCGTGTCCGAGCTCGCCAATGCGATCGAGGCGATCGGCAAGCAGGGTGAGCTGAGCTACCTGCGGCGCACACTGGGCCGCGCGGAGTTCGAGCAACTGGTGCGCGATGGTGCGGTGCCGGTGGTGCTGCTGCCGGAACGTGGCGAGGACGCACTCGAGGCGCTGGTGGTGGTGGCCTCGACAGGGCGCGCACTCACGATCGTGCCGGTGACGGCACGAGGTGCCGGCGCCGAGAGCACGCTGTCCCTGGAGTCGGCGTGGGCGCGCCTCTCGTCGCGGGTGGTGGCCGCCCTGGTCCCGGTGCGGCTCACCCCGGTGCTGAGCGATCGCGGTGACGGCCTGATCCACGACACCCCGCACGAGCACCTCACGCCGTTCCAGCGCCTGCGCCAGCTCCTGCACTCGGAGCGGCGCGACATCGAGCTGATCTACCTCTACGCGGTGCTCGTCGGCCTCTTCAGCCTCACGGTGCCGCTGGCGGTGCAGGGGCTCACGCAGCTGGTGCAGGGTGGCCTGGTGCTGCAGCCGGTGGTGCTGCTCATCATCTTCGCCATCGTCGGCACGCTGGTGACGGGCGCGATCCAGCTGCTGCAGGAGTCGGTGGTCGAGAACATCCAGCAGCGGATCTTCGCGCGCCTCGCCTTCGAGTTCGCGTACCTGGTGCCGCGCGTGCGCTTCGAGGCGGCGCAGAAGGCCAACCTGCCGCTGCAGATGAACCGCTTCTTCGAGGCGGTGCTGATCCAGAAGGCGCTGGCGAAGCTGCTGCTGGACGTGCCGACGGCCACCCTCCAGGTGCTGTTCGGGGTGGGGCTGCTCTCGTTCTACAACCCGAGCTTCATCATCTTCGCGGTGGTCCTGATCCTCGGCGTCTACGTGATCTTCCGGCTCACGTTCCCGCGCGGGCTCGAGACGAGCATCATGGAGTCGAAGTTCAAGTACAACGTGCTGGAGTGGCTGCAGGCGATGGCCCGCTCCATCTCGGCCTTCAAGTTCGCCACGCGCTCCACGCTGCCCATGGAGAACATGGACGAGCACGTGGCCAACTACCTCAAGTACCGGCGGAAGCACTTCAAGGTACTGATCACGCAGTCGATGAGCATGATCGTCTTCAAGACGCTGCTCACCGGCGCGCTGCTGATCCTCGGCACAACGCTGGTGGTGGGCCGCTCACTCACGCTGGGCCAGTTCGTGGCGGCGGAGCTGGTGATCGTGACCGTGCTCGCCGGCGTGGAGAAGCTGGTGCGGTCGCTGGCCACGATCTACGACGTGCTCACCTCGGTGGACAAGGTCGGCCACGTGATGGACCTGCCGGTAGAGGAGATCCACGGACTGCAGATCGCCGCGTCCACGGCCGGACTGGCGATCCAGGCCCGCGGGCTGACGTTCACGTACCCCGACCAGTCGTCGCCCACGCTCTCGGACATCAACCTCGACATCCGGCCCGGCGAGCGGATCGCCGTCACCGGCGTGGACGGCAGCGGGCAGACCACGCTGCTGCGTCTGCTCGGGGCGCTGCACGACCGCTTCGACGGCACGCTCACCTATGACGGCGTGACGCTGCGCAGCATGAACCGCGCGGCGCTCCGGGAGCAGATCGGCCAGGTGCTCTCCACCACCGACCTGTTCGACGGCACCATCGAGGAGAACATCAGCGTCGGCCGGCGCTTCGTGGACCGCGCCGCCGTGCTGAAGGCGCTGCGCGACGTGGACGTGGACGAGGTGGTGCAGGGCATGCCGAATGGCGTGCAGACGCGCATCACCAACGGCGGCACCAACCTCTCGGCCGCGGTGGCGAGCAAGCTGCTGGTGGCACAGGGCATCGTCGGTGCGCCGCGGCTGCTGCTGCTGGACGACTTCTTCCAGAACCTGGACGAGGAGTACCGCACGCGCCTGATCCGGCTGCTCACCGACCGGGCGGTGCCGCACACGGTGGTGGCGGTCTCGCACGACCCGGAGTTCCTGGTGGCGTGTGACCTGATCCTGGTGATGGAGGGCGGGCGCATCCGCGAACAGGGCACGTGGGCGGAGCTGGGGCACACGCTCGGCCGGACACAGGCGCAGGGGTTCCCTGCGCAGGGGCGCTGAGCATGGCCACCACACCATCCCGCCGCGCCGCGCCGGCCGAGGTGCCGCGCGACATCCTCAGCGACCACGAGCACCTCGAGTCGGCGAAGCTCCTCGTCACGCCCGCGTCGCACCGGCTCTTCTACCGCATCGTGATCGGCACGCTCGTCGTGTTCGTCGCGTCGATGTTCCTGCCCTGGCAGCAGTTCGTCGAGGGCAAGGGTGAGGTCACGGCCTTCTCGCCGGCGGATCGCCCGCAGGTGGTGCCGTCGACCATCGGGGGACGGATCGTCGAGTGGTACGTGCAGGAGGGGCAGGTGGTGAAGGCGGGGGACCCGCTGCTGCGCATCACCGAGGTGAAGGACGACTACCTCGACCCGCAGACCATCGACCGCTACAACGAGCAGCTCACCGGCAAGTCGTCGGCCGTGACGTCGAAGCGGGAGAAGGTGCGCCAGCTCGAGCTGCAGATCGGGCTGCTGGAGCGGAACCTGCGCCTGGGTGAGCAGAAGGCGCGCACCAAGGTGGCGCAGTACGAGGCCGACGTGCGGGCCGCGGTGATCGACTCCGCCACTGCGCTGGCCCAGTGGCAGCGCCAGCAGGCCCTGCTCGACCAGGAGCTGGTGCGCCTCACCGACGTGGAGAACGCGCGCGTCAAGTACCAGAACGCGGTGGCGAAGCTGCAGGAGAAGCGCCAGGCGCTGCAGGCCGCGCAGATCGAGCTGGATGGCGTGGCAGTGGACTATGGCGAGAAGATCGCGAAGGCGCGCTCCGAGGCCGCCGCGACGATGGCCGAGGTGGGCGAGGGCTCGGCGGACGTGGCGAAACTGCGGCAGAACGTGCGCAACCTCGAGATCCGCAACGGGTTCTACGTGGTCCGCGCGCCGCAGGCCGGCACCATCGTGCGCGCCGCGCGCGCGGGCATCGGCGAGCAGCTGAAGGAAGGGGAGACGGTGGTGACGATCATGCCGGCGGCGGCGCAGCAGGCGGTGGCGCTGCTGGTGAAGCCGATGGACGTGCCGCTGCTCAGCGTGGGCCGCAAGGTGCGCCTGCAGTTCGATGGCTGGCCGGCGCTGCAGTTCGCCGGCTGGCCGAGCGTGAGCGTGGGCACCTTTGGCGGCACGGTGGCGGTGATCGACCGGGTGCCCGATGCCGCCGGCCAGTTCCGCGTGCTGGTGGTGCCCGATTCCACCGAGGAGGCCTGGCCGCGGCAGCTCCGACTGGGCTCGGGGGTGCTGGGCTGGGCGATGCTCGACCAGGTGCGGGTGGGCTTCGAACTGTGGCGTCGTGTGAACGGGTTCCCGCCGTCGCTGCGCCAGCCGAGCGACGATGCGTTCGGCGGTGCGAAATCGGGGACGAAGTGACAGCACTGCGGCGCGCCGTGACGTTGCTGGCCTGCGCGTCGGTGGTGGCCGGCGCGCAGCCGGCGCCGCGGCGCGGGTTGCCGGTGGTGACCGACAGTGTGCGCATGCTCGCCGGCACGCCGCTGACGTTCGATGCCTTCTTCGACGCCGTGCGCCGCAACCATCCGGTCGTGCGCCAGGCGCGCCTGATCGCGGAGGGGGCGAGCGCCGACGTGACGGCGGCCTTCGGCAGCTTCGAGCCGAAGGTCGAGGCGTCGTGGCAGGCGAAGCGGTTCGAGGGAGCCACACCGGGCTCGCAGACGCTCTACTACAACTACGCGGACATCGCACTCAAGGTCCCGACGCCGTTCGGTGCGGACTTCAAGCTGGGGTACGAGCGGGCGTCGGGGCGCTACATCAATCCCCAGCTCACCACGCCGACCAACGGGCTCTTCTCCGCCGGCTTCTCGATCCCGCTCGGCCAGCGCATCCTGACCGACGAGCGGCGCACCGCCTTGCGCGTGGCCCGTGCCCTGCGCGACGTGGCCGAGGCGGAGCGGACCGGCCTCACGGCGAAGCTGCTCTTCTCGGCCGCGAAGTCGTATGCCGAGTGGTATTCGTCGGCGCTGCAGCTGCAGGTGGTGCGGGAGGGGGTGCAGCTCGCCGACACGCGGTTCGTGGCGATCACCCGCCGCGTGCGCGCCGGTGACGCGGCGGGCATCGACAGCATCGAGGCGGCGGCGGAGCTGAACCGGCGGCGGGCGCAGCTCGCGGGCGCCGAGCAGGCGTACTTCGCGGCCACGCTGGACCTCACCTCGTATCTGTGGGACGAACGCACCCAGCCCGCCGACCTCCCGCCGGGCACGGTGCCGAGTGCTGCGGGGCTGGGCCGGGTGACGCTCGATTCTGCGGCGGTGCCAGCGCTGCTCTCGCGTGTGCTGGCGCGTCACCCCGACGTGCTGAAGGCCGAGGGCAAGGCCGACCAGGCCAGCGCCGAGCGGGCGCTCGCGCGGCAGGCGATGATCCCGCTGGCGAGCGCCGACCTCTACGCACTGCGCCGCAGTGGCGGGAGCTTCGAGCCGCGGGAGGCGCTCGTCCGCGACGGGAACTTCAAGGGCGCGCTCAACCTCTCGTCGCCGCTGCTCTTCTTCAAGGAACGGGGCAAGTTCGCCAGCACCGACGCCAAGTTCGACCGCGCCGAGCTCGACGTGCGCGAGATCCGGCGCGAGGTGGTGCTGCTGGTGCGCACCGCCATCAACGATCTTGCGCAGTTCGATGCGCAGCTGGCCCTGCAGCGCGATGCCGTGCGCCTCTACCGCATCCTCAGCGCCGGCGAGCGTGTGCGCTTCGAGGCCGGCGAGAGCACGCTCTTCCTGCTGAACACCCGCGAGCGGCAGGTGCTGGACGAGGAGCTGAAGTACGTCGCGCTGCAGGCCAAGTACCTCGCGGCGCGGGCCGCGCTGGCGGTGGCGGCGGGTGAGCCGGGGCGGCTGCCTGAGCTGCGCTGACCCGGCAGGACTGGGGGTGGTGAAACAGTGGCGCTCGGGAGGCGTACCTTCTGGTGTGTCGCGTTCTCTCCCGTGAGGGCACTCCCATGACCGGTCCCGACATCGTTCGCCTGCGCCGTGCGCTGGCGCCGAGCCTGCTCCTCGTCCTCCTGCCGACCGTGCCACTGGCCGCGCAGCAGTCACGTCAGATGCCCGAACAGGCTGGCTTCGGCATCCGTGGCGTGAACGCCCAGCCTGCCGGCGAGTTCAAGCGCTACGTGAACAGCGGGTGGGGCATCGGGGGCGACGGCCGGTGGTTCCCCGGCCACCAGAAGGCGCTGGCGCTCCGCGGCGACCTGCAGTTCGTGACGTATGGCCGCGCCAAGACGCGCGAGTGCTTCGGCACTGGCTGCCGGATCGTGATCGACATCACCACGTCGAACAACATTTTCACCGGCGTCGCGGGGCCTGAGCTGCAACTCCCGTCGGGGCCCATCCGGCCCTACGTGAACGCCCTCGCCGGCCTCACCAGCTTCTGGACGCAGTCGAGTGCCGATGGACGGGACAACAGCAACGAGAACGTCTTCTCGACCACGAACCTGCGCGACAACCTGTTCACGCGGACGGCGGGGGCCGGGGTGCGCATCGCCGTGGCCGGCATGGTCCTCATCGACGTCGGCGCGCAGCGGCACTTCAACGGGCGGGCGCGCTACCTCACGCGAGACAGCTTCGGTGACGGCACGCTGACCACGCCGCTGGTCCGCGAGAGCGACGTGGACATGTGGACCTACTCGATCGGGGTCTCGTTCGGCCGCTGACGGGCGACTAGTCGTCGTGCCGGATCCGCTTGCGCTGCTGCTTCACCTCGCTGCGCTGCGACTTCGACTCCAGCCGCTTCACCTTCGACGTGAACGTCGGCTTGGTGGCGCGCCGGGCCTTGGGCACCACCAGCGCCGCCCTGACCATCGCCACCAGCCGGGCCTCGGCGGCCTCGCGGTTCTGCAGCTGGCTGCGGTATTCGCTGGCCGTCAGGCGCAGCCAGCCCTCGGTGTCCAGCTTCGAGACGAGCTGCACCGCCAGGCGCTCGCGCTGCGCGTCGGTCAGCGCGACGGAAGTGCCGGGCTGCCACCGCAGCTCGATCTTCGTGGAGCTGGTGTTCACGTGCTGCCCGCCGGGCCCGCCGCTGCGTGACGCCCGCACCTCGAGCTCCGCGCGCGGGATGTGCACGTGCGCGTTCACCACCAGCACGTCGCGTGGTGCCTCGTCGTCGCTACGTGCCACGTTCGGCCACGGCGTCACACTGGCGCACCGCGGTGGCCAGCTGGGGGAGGTTCACGGTGGCCGGCGCCGAGAAGATGGCCACGTAGCCATCCACGCCCAGGTCATGGAAGCCCTGCTGGCGGTACCCCACCGCCTCCATCTCGCAGCGCAGCAGGGCGGGGGGCGTGCCATGCTGGTCGGTGCGCCGGTTCATGTCGAGGATCGCGATGCGCGCTCCCGGCTTCAGCGACGGCACCAGGTTCGCGAGCAGCCCGAACGGCTGCTCGATCTCGTGGTACATGTGGATCATCGTCACGAAGTCGAGCGCGGCGCGTGGCAGCCGCGGGTCGTGCGGGTCGCCGAGGGCCAGCCTGACGTTGGTGAGCTCGTCGCGGTCCACCCGCTCGCGCAGGTAGCGCAGGTAACGCGGCATGATGTCCTGCCCGTAGACGAGGCCCTGCGGCCCCACCCGGCGCGCCATGCGTGCCACGTAGTAGCCGCTGCCGGCGCCGATGTCGGCCACGACCATGCCCGGCCGCATGCCCAGCAGCGCCATCACGGTGTCGGCTTCGTGGGCGGCGTCGCGGGCGGCCTCGTCGCTCCATTGCGGGGAGACGATGCTCGAGATCGGCCGGCGCGGGGCCGGGAACTGCGACGCCGGCAGGCCCGGCGGCGCCAGCGCACGGACCGCGCCGGTGTCACGCGGCCAGCGCGCGACGGTCGAGGTGCGCGGTGTGCTGTCGGCGACGTCGCGCGTGTCGCCCAGGCGCTCGTCGCGGGCACACGCGACGGCGGCGGAGAGCAGGACGATCGTCGCGAGGCGCATGCCGAAATAACGGCGGCGAGCGGGCGGCTGCACAGGGAGGGCGGCCGCGGGGGGAGCGACGTGTCTCACCGTCCTGCGGCCGGGGTCCGGTTCACCCGCACCGCGGCCACGCGCCGGCCGTCCATCGCCACCACCTCCAGCTCGGCGCCGGTGATCGTCACCCGGTCACCCACCCGCGGCAGCCGGCCGAGGGCGTTGAACACGTACCCGCCAAGCGTCGTCCAGTCGCCGTCCGGCACGGCGACCTTGTAGTCCGAGCGCACGTCGATCAGCGAGAGGGACCCCGCCAGCTCCAGCACACCGTCCGTCTCCAGCGCCTCACGGGCGGCGGCGTCGTACTCGTCGGCGATGTCACCCACCACCTCCTCTACCAGGTCCTCCATGGTGATGATGCCGGCCGTTCCGCCGTACTCGTCCAGCACCACCGCCATGTGCGCGCGCGTCTTGCGCAGGTCGTCGAGCACCCGTTCGGCCGGCCGCGAATCGGGAATGAAGAGCGGGGCGCGCACGAACTGCTGCAGCGTGAAGCTGCCCTGGTGCAGCCACAGGTCCTTCGCCAGGAAGACGCCCACGATGTCGTCGAGCGAGTCGCCGATCACCGGGTAGCGCGAGTAGCGCTCGCTGCGCAGGATGGCCCAGACCTCGGCCTCGGTGGAGTCGAGCGGGATCGCCGCCACCTCCGTGCGCGGGCGCATCACGTCGCGCGCCTTCTTCTCGTGGAAGTCGAAGACGCCGGCCAGCATCATGCTGTCGGTCTCGTTCAGCGTGCCCTGCGCGCCGGCCTGCATCACCAGCAGGCGGAGTTCCTCGGCGCTGTGCATGCTGTGGTGCCCGCCGCCGGCCGGGTCCACCCCCAGCAGGCGCAGGAGCGCGTTGGCGACCGAGTTCAGCAGCGTGATGAAGGGGCTCATCACCCGCGAGAAGAGCATCAGCGGGCGCGCCAGATACATGCTCACGCGCTCCGGCGCCACCAGCGCGATCGACTTCGGGGCCAGCTCGCCGAGCACGATGTGGAGGAACGTGATGACGAGGAACGCCGTCGCCACGCCGGCGGTGGTGTGCGCCACGCCGGCATGCGCATGGATCCCCAGCTTCGCCAGCCCGGCGTCCACCAGGGTGGCCAGTGCCGGCTCGCCGATCCAGCCCAGCGCCAGCGACGCGAGCGTGATCCCGAGCTGCGTGCCGGAGATGTAGCGGTCCAGCTCCGACAGTGCTTCCTGCACCGCCCTGGCGCCGCGCTCCCCCTCCGCCGCGAGCTGGTCGATGCGGCTGCGCCGCGACCCCACCAGCGCGAATTCCGCGGCCACGAAGAACGCGTTCAGGAGCACGAGGACCAGCACCGCCAGCAGTCGCAGGCCCACGCCCGCCTCGGGCAGGTTCATGCCGCCACTCCCCGCGCCGGTGATGCCGGTGACACATTGTCGTCACGCATGGACACCCCGCACCGCGAGACCCCGCACCGCATCACCGCGCAGGCCCTGACGCCGATCACGCGGCTGCGCGCCATCCTCGATCCGCGGCGCGCGCTGCTCTGGGTGTACGCCATCCGGACCGTGCTGGCGGTGGCGCTGATCGTGGCACTGCCCCAGCTGGCCGTGGGGCAGACCCCGACGGCGGTGACTCTGGTGCAGGCCGCAGCCATCATGGCGTTCGCGGTGACGGGGATCTCGCTCATTGCGGTCGAAATGTACCGCGCGCCGGCCAGTCGCGGGTTCCTGCTGGCGCAGGCCGTCACCGACATCGCCCTGATCACGGCGCTGGTCCACGTGACCAACGGCAGCGAGTCGCAGTTCGCGGCCCTCTACATCCTGGTGATCGCCTACTCCGCGCTGCTGATCCCCCGCAGCGGCGGGCTGATCGCGGCCCTGCTGGTCTGCGCCTTCTACTTCACCGACATCGTCGTCACCCGCGACTTCATCCTCGATCCCACGGCGTGGCTGCAGATGGCGAACTTCGCCACGGTGGCGGTGGGCACGGGTTACGTCTCGGCGCGGCTCCGGGAGGTGGGGTCGGGTTCCGAGGTGCTGGCGGAGACGCTGCGGCGCGAGCGGCTGCAGGCCTCCGACGTGCTCGACAACATCCGCAGCGGCGTGGTGACGCTGGATGGCCGGGGCCGGTTGCGGTATGCGAACCAGGCGGCAAGTGCGTTGCTGGGGGTGGACCTCTTCGCCTTCGTGGGCCGGCCGGCGCGTGACGAGCTCGACCGTGCGGCGCCCGGCCTGCTCCTCGCCCTCGAGCGCGCGATCCGCACCCGGACCCGCACCTCGCGCGCCGAGGCGGTGGTGCAGGGGGAGGAACGGGAGCTGCTGCTCGGCATCACCGTCACCTTCCTGCGACGCGACGATGGTGAGGATGCCGGGAGTGCCACGGCGATCTTCAGCGACATCTCCGACCAGAAGAAGCTCGAGGACCTGCACCTGCGCGCCGGCCAGCTCGAGGCGGTGTCCGAGCTGGCGGCGAGCCTGGCGCACGAGATCAAGAATCCCCTTGCCTCGATCCGGAGCGCGGTGGAGCAGCTCGGGCGCATGCCGAGTGCGGACGAGGACACCGGCGCGCTGACGCGGCTGGTGGTGCGCGAGAGCGACCGGCTGGCACGCCTGCTCACCGAGTTCCTGGACTTCGCACGGGTCCGCGTCACGCAGGTCGAGCCGGTGGACCTCGCGGCGCTCGTGCGCGACATCGTGAACCTCGTCGCGGCCCATCCCGACCGGAGCGTGCGCACGCAGCTCGTGTTCGAGTCGGACGCCGACGAGCAGCGCATGGATGGCGACTCCGACCTGCTGCACCGGGCGATCTTCAACCTCGTGCTGAATGCGGCACAGGCCGTCGACGGCGCCGGCACCGTGCGGGTGGTGCTGCAGGCGGCGACGGTCGACACTGTGCCGGGGGGCGTGCTGCCCGACGGGGGCGCGCTGCGCCTCATGATCGAGGACGACGGTCCGGGCATGACGGACGAAGTGCGGGAGAAGATCTTCACCCCGTTCTTCACCACCAAGCCGCGCGGAAGCGGACTCGGCCTTCCGGTCGTGCACCGCGCCATCGAGGCGCACCGTGGCGTCGTGCTGGTTGATTCGTCACCCGGCAGCGGTACCCGATTCACGATCATCCTGCCCCGCACCCAGTCCGATCCCGGAGCGCCCGCGTGACCCACCGAACCTCGCCCACCGTCCTGGTCGTCGACGACGAGGCCGGCATCCTCGAGACGCTCCGCATCCTGCTCAAGAACGAGGGGTTCACCCCCATCACCGCGCTGGGTGGGAAGGCGGGCCTCGATGCCCTGGAATCGGGCAGCCCCGACATCGTGCTCAGCGACATCCGCATGCCCACCGTCTCGGGGATCGAGGTGCTGGCGGCGGTGAAGGCGAAGGATCCGCAGCTCCCGGTGGTGCTGATGACGGCCCAGGCGTCCATGCAGAGCGCCATCCAGGCCGTGAACGAAGGGGCGTTCTACTACATCCAGAAGCCGTTCCGGAACGACGAGCTGGTGGCGATCCTGCGGCGGGCGGCGGAGCACCGGCAGCTCAAGCTCGAGAACGTGACGCTGAAGCAGGAGATCCAGCGGCGCGACCGGAGCAGCGCCGGCCAGAAGCCCACCGGCAACAGCCGGAGCTGGCTCAAGGTGCTGGAGATGGTGGAGACCGTGGCCCCCACCGATTCCACGGTGCTGATCACCGGCGAGTCGGGCACCGGCAAGGAAGTCATCGCGCGCTACCTGCACGACCTCTCGCCGCGCAGCGACAACAGCTTCCTCTCGATCAACTGCGGCGCGCTCCCCGAGTCGCTGCTGGAGAGTGAGCTCTTCGGGCACGTGAAGGGGGCGTTCACCGGCGCCGTGAAGGACCGCGCCGGCCTGTTCACGGCGGCGAACCGCGGCACCTTCTTCCTCGACGAGATCGGCGAGACCACGCCGGCCACGCAGGTCAAGCTCCTGCGCGTGCTGCAGCAGCGCGAGGTGATTCCCGTCGGCGGCACCGAGTCGCAGCCGATCGACGTGCGCATGATCGCGGCCACCAACCGCGACCTCGAGGAGGAGATCAAGCGCGGCAGCTTCCGTGGTGACCTGTTCTATCGCCTGAACGTGATCGCGATCCACCTCCCGCCGCTGCGCGAGCGCCGCGACGACATCCCGGTGCTGGCCACGAAGTTCCTGTCGCGGGTGGCCGGCACGCGCACCGACGTGCCGCTCCGCCTCACCGACGAGGCGCTCGATGCCATGCAGGCATACGACTGGCCCGGCAACGTGCGCGAGCTGGAGAACGCGATGGAGCGCGCCGTGATCCTGAGCACCGGTGACAGCATCGGGGTCGAGGCGTTGCCGGAGCGCGTGACGGCGCGGCGCGTGGAGCCGCTGGTGGCGGAGCGTGCGATCGTGAACCCCACGCTGGACGCCATCGAGCGCGCCTACATCATGTGGGTGCTGCAGTCGGAAGGCGGCAACAAGAGTCGGGCGGCCTCCACCCTGGGCATCGACGCATCCACGCTCTACCGCAAGCTCGCGCGCTACGACACCGACGCGTGACGGTGGGCGCGTGACGTGGTGACGGAACGGCGCCTGCGGGCGCCGTTCGCGTTGGTGCGCCAGGGGACACGCGAACCGGTGGTGAGCACACCGGCTGGCAGGCGCGGCACGCGAATGATGCGATTTGCGCCGGTTCGCCTAGGTGCCTGTGTGACGCCGGTGTGACAGTGGGGCCGTGCGCCTCGCACTCCGCGCGGGCGCCAGTCACCCCAGGCCTGGAGGGGCCCATGGCCCACCCCGTCACCGCGCGCCGCCGCGCGGGCTTCACGCTCATCGAACTGCTCATGGTCGTCGTCATCATCGGCGTGCTCGCCGCGATCGCGATCCCGAAGTTCACCAACACCAAGCGCCGCGCGAACCGGTCGGCCGGGATCGCCGACCTGCGCAACCTGGCCACCGCCCAGGAAGGGTTCTACGCCGACAGCGACCGCTACGGGGCCCTTGCCGACACCGCCCTCATGCGCTTCGCACTCAGTCGCGGCAACACGGCGCTGGCCATCGCCCTCACCGGTGTCCCCGCCGGCACCGCCGGGTGGAACGCCAGCCTCACCGCCGCCGGTGGGAGCAGCTGCGGCATCTTCGTCGGGACGGCGGCCGCGCCGGCCGGCATGCCCGCTGGCACCCCGGATGGCGTGCCCGTCTGCTGGTAGGCAGCCGCCGCGGCGTGGTGGCACACACCCGCGTCCGGTGCAATGCACGAGTTCGGCACATCGCAGAACGCACTGAACGTGGCGAAAAGCAGTGGCGGCGGAGCCGGCATTCCGCAGGATGTACTTTCTAAGTAGTTGTCAATCAACGACTTGCAAAGAGCAGCGGGCGCGGCCATAAGTTTGCCTTAGAGGAGCCCGAACCGGTCGGCAAGCGTGCCGCTCGGTGACCGGTCCCCCACTATGGAGTTGCACCATGCGACGCAGCATGAAGAAGGGCTTCACCCTGATCGAACTTCTGATCGTGGTCGTGATCATCGGCATCCTGGCTGCCGTCGCGATCCCGAAGTTCTCGAACACGAAGCAGCGCGCCTCGCGCTCG
>JADZDM010000026.1 GCA_020851035.1 Gemmatimonadaceae bacterium
AGCTGTCCGGGCTCTGAACGATCGGTTCAGCGGCGCTCCTACTTTGCGTCGGGCTCGCCTCGCCCCGGGCGCTATCGAGCTGCCGCTTCCCCGATGATTTACCGCTGCGCTGTGACATACAAGGCGCGAAGCGGCCTGCGGCCGCCGCAAAGGAAGCGAGGCTGTGCGCTACACTCAGGCATTCGTGTCGCGCGGAGCGTCGAACAGGCTTAGGGAGCTGCAACAGCAACAGCAGTTCCATCTCATACCCAGCGTCGTATCGCACAGGAGCCCGGGTATGGCGCAGACCATCGCGCTCCTTTGCGGCGGCCGCAGGCCGCTCTGCGTCTTTGCGTTGATGCTGTTCCGCCGTTCCGGTTGACGTTGACGGACGGTGCGCGTGGCGGCAGTGTGAAGGCAGGCCCGCATCCCCGGAGAATTGCCATGGCACGACCGTTCCCGTTCCGCCACGCACTCGCTGTGGTGGCGCTCTGTGCTCCGTTGCTGTCGATCGGCGCGCAGGGGGTGCCGGTGGAGACGCTCTCGGTGGCAGGGCTGCGCGCGAAGGTGGAGGTGCGGCGCGACAAGTGGGGCGTGCCGCACATCTACGCCGCGAACCAGGCCGACCTGTTCTTCGCCCAGGGGTACGTCGCAGCGCAGGACCGTCTCTTCCAGATGGAGATGTGGCGCCGGCAGGGTGAGGGGCGGCTCGCCGAGGTGCTGGGACCGGCGGCGGCGGAACGCGACCGGCTCGCGCGGCTGTTCACCTATCGCGGTGACATGGCGCGCGAGTGGGCGGCCTACGGTGCGGACACCCGTGCGATCGTCACGGCATTCGTCGCCGGCGTCAACGCGCGCATCGCCGACGTCGGTGTGAACCTCCCGCCGGAGTTCGGGATGCTTGGCTTCCGGCCGGAGCGCTGGACGATCACCGTGCCACTGGCGCGCGCCACGGGGCTCAGCGCCGTCTCGAACGGCTCGAGCGAGGTGCTGCGCGCACAGCTCGTGGCGGCACTCGGCGCGGCGCGCACGGAGCAGCTCATGCCGAGCGACCCGCATCGGGCGCTCGATCCTGCGGCCGGACTCGACCTGTCCGGGATCAGCAGCGCGTCACTGGGGGGCTTCGGCGGCGCCTTCGCCGACGTGGCCTACAACCGGATCGAGGGGTCCAACAACTGGGTCGTCAACGGGTCGCGCACGGCCACCGGCGCCCCGATCCTCGCCAACGATCCGCACCGCGTGATCACCAACCCTGCGGTGCGGTTCCTCACGCACCTCGTCGCACCGGGCTGGAACGTGATCGGTGCCGGAGAGCCGGCGTCCCCCGGCGTCGCCATCGGGCACAACGACCGCATCGCGTTCGGGCTGACCGTGGTGGGCATGGACCAGCAGGATGTGTACGTCGAGACGATCGGCGACTGCCCCGGCCGGCCGGCGCGGGCGCTGGGCTGCTACCGGCACCGGGGGCAGTGGCGTCCGATCACGACCCGGGTGGACACGGTGCGCGTGAAGGGCGAGCCGCCGCGCGCGATGACGCTGCAGTTCACGGTGCATGGGCCGGTCGTGAGCGTCGACACCGTACGGAAGCGGGCCATCGCGATCCGCTCGGTGCACTCCGAGCCCGGCACGGCCAGCTATCTCGGGTCGCTGGCGCTGGACCGCGCACGCAACTGGCGCGACTTCGAGGCGGCGATGACGAAGTGGCTCATGCCGAGCGAGAACATGGTCTACGCCGACGTCGACGGGAACATCGGCTGGATCGCGGCCGGCCTCATGCCGAAGCGGGCCTGGAGCGGCCTGCTGCCGGTGCCGGGCGAGGGCACGCACGAGTGGAGCGGGTTCGTGGATGGCCGCGCCCTGCCGCGGGCCTACAACCCGGCGTCGGCGTTCATCAACACGTCGAACGACAACATCCTCCCCCCGGGCTACACGACGCCGATCTCGTACGAGTGGGCCACGCGGTACCGCGGCCAGCGCGTGCGCGAGGTGCTGCAGGAGACACGGAAGTTCACGGTGGACGACTTCGCGCGGCTGCAGCATGACGACCAGTCGCTGCTGGCGGCGGCACTCGTGCCGTACCTCACCGCGGCGGCCGGTCGCCGCGACGTCGGGCTGCAGGCGGATGTCGCGCTGCTCACGACGTGGAACCAGCGGATGTCACGTGACCAGGTGGCGCCGACGCTGTTCGCGGCCTGGGCGCCGGCGGTGTTCCGCCGCGCCATCCGCGCCGAGTTGCCGGCCCATCGTGAAATCGCGGCGCTGCTCACGCCGCGTCCGGAGTACGACTGGCTGGAGGAACACCTGAAGCGGACGCGGGGGTCTGCGGCGGGCGACTCAGTCCTCCTCGGCGCGCTGGAGGACGCCGTGGCGGAGGTCACGCGGCGATTCGGCGCCGATCGGACGGCATGGGAGTGGGGGAAGGTGCACGTCGCGGCCTTCCGGCATCCGCTCTCGTCGCAGTTCGACCTGGCGCCGGCATCGCGCGGTGGCGATGGCAACACGGTGAATGCCACCGGCGGGGCGAACTTCCGGCAGACCGCCGGTGCCTCGTTCCGCGAGATCATCGACCTCGCGGACTTCGATCGCTCGATCGTCACCAACGTCCCCGGGCAGTCGGCCGACCCGCGGTCGCCCCACTACGCCGACCTGCTGCCGCTGTGGGCGAACGACCGCTACTTCCCGCTCGTGTACTCCCGCGCCCGCGTGGAGGCGGAGACGGAACGCGTGACCTGGCTGGTGCCGGCGCGCCGCTGACTCGTGTGCCGGTGGCCGGCATCGCGCCCGTGGGGCGGCGATGCCGGCGATCGCGTCTCAGTGCGAGGAGTGCCGCGCGGTGCCGGCGCGCGTGTCCGGCAGCAGCACGCGATCGATCACGTGGATCAGCCCGTTCGAGGCCGGCACGTCGGCGATCCGCACCACCGCGTCGTTGATGAGCAGGTCATCGCCGCGCGTGGTGATGCGCACGTCCTGCCCGGCCACCGTGTTGGCCGTGTGCACCGTGCGCGCCTGGGCTGCCGTCACGCGCCCGGCGACGACGTGATACGTGAGGATCAGCCGCAGCTTCTCGCGGTTCTCGGCGCGCAGCAACTCACTCACGGTGCCGTGCGGCAGGCGGCCGAACGCCTCGTCGGTGGGCGCGAAGACGGTGAACGGCCCGCGGCCGAGCAGTGTTTCCGTGAGCCCGGCCGCATCCACCGCGGCGAGCAGGGTCGTGAACGTTCCCGCCGTCTTCGCCACCTCGGGAATCGACGGCTGGCGTGCCGGGTGCTGCGCGGCAAGGGGCGTGAGCTGGCCGGACAGGGCGGTGAGGGCAACGGCGGCAAGGGCGGCGAAACGCATCGTGTGCTCCAGGTGTTGAGTGTCGCGTGGTGGACGTGATCCCGTGATGCCGTGCGGTTCGCTGCGACGCCGGATCCGGATGCAGGCACGAGACGGCTGCATCCAGTCCGGCGATTCCGGCGAATGCAGGGGGGATCCGGCGCGCCGGACACGCATGAGAGGTGGTCCTGGCATGGAGACGTTCCGCAGGCATGGATGACATGACGCGTTCCACCGGCGGCGATCCCGCCCGTGCACATCTCGCCCTCGTGGCGGACCGGATCGGCGCGGTGACACCCGCGCCGGAACCGCTGCTGCCGCGCATCGCCGCGGGCGACGAGGGTGCCGTACGGGCGTGTGTGGAGCGCTACGGTGCGCTGGTCTGGTCGCTGGCCCGCCGCTGGGGTCCGGAACCATCAGATGCGGAGGATGCGGTGCAGGAGATCTTCATCGACCTGTGGCGCACCGCGTCGCGCTACGACGCCTCGCGGACCACCGAGGCAGGATGGGTGGCGATGATCGCGCGCCGCCGCCTGATCGACCGGGCGCGCAAGCGTGAGCGCCTGCCGGTGCTCGAGGCGTTGCCGGAGGACTACGACGTGGCCGGCGAGGACGAGCGCGACCTCGATCGTGAGTGGCGCGCGGAACAGGCGCGAGCGGTGCTGCGCGAGTTGCCGCCGGCGCAGCGCCGCATGCTGGAACTGTCGCTGCTGCATGGCCGCACGCACGACGAGATCGCCCGCGACACCGAGACGCCGCTGGGCACCGTGAAGTCGCACATCCGGCGGGGACTGCAGCGTGCGCGTGACCTGCTCGCGGCCCGCCTGCCCGCAGGGGGAGCATCATGACCGGGGACGAGATGGAGGACGAGACGCTGGCCGAGCTGCTGATGCAGCGCGCGACCGGGGCGCTGAGCGGCCCGGAGGCCGATGCGCTGGCGGCCGCGCTGGCGCGGCTGCCGCGTGGCGAGGCCGCCCGGTGGGAGGCGGCGGCGGCGGAACTCACGGCCGCGATGGTCGCGGCAGACCCTGCGGCGGCGGGTGGCATGCCGCCGGCCCTGCTGGCCCGCGTGGTCGAGACCGGGGAGGCGCTGGTGCGTGTGCAGCCGCGGACGAGCGTGCGCGCGGCACCGTTCCCGCGGCGTCCGGGTCTGCTGGCGTGGAGCGGCTGGTTCGCGGCCGCCGCGGCGCTCGTGCTCTGGTTCGCGCTGCCGCGCGGGTCGGCGACACCGGCACCCGTGGTGGTGGTGGTGACTGCGGCGGAGCGCGCGACCCGCCTCCGTGACACGTTGCTCACGCGCGACCCGGCGGTGCAGCGCATGGCCTTCGCGGCCACGAAGGATGCCAGTGCGCGCGGTGCCGGAGGCGACGTGGTGTGGAGCGGTGCGGCGCAGCGCGGCGTGATGCGGATCACCGGGCTGCAGCCGAACGACCGGACCCGCTGGCAGTACCAGCTCTGGATCTTCGACCGCGCGCGCGACGAGAAGTATCCCGTCGATGGCGGCGTGTTCGACATCCCCGCCGGCGCGGGCGAGGTGCTGGTGCCGATCGATACCCGGGTGCCGGTGGGTGACGCGGTGATGTTCGCCGTGACCGTCGAGAAGGCGGGGGGCGTGGTGGTGTCGACGCGCGAACGCATCGCCCTGCTTGCGAACCGGGGCGGCTGATCGCGTCAGCCGCCCCGGATGCACCGCCTCGCACCGCGTGTCGTCACGCGACCGCGAACGGCTGCTCGAGACTCCGGGACTGCGGCGTGAGCAGGCGGGCGCCGGTGTCGGTGATGACCATGTCGTCCTCGAGCCGGATGCCGAACTCACCGGGGATGTAGATGCCCGGCTCGTCGGAGAACACCATGCCGGGCTGCAGCGGCATCGTGTTGCCCTTCACCAGGTAGGGCCACTCGTGCCCGTCCATCCCCATGCCGTGCCCCACGCGGTGCGTGAAGTACTTGTAGCCAGGCCCGAAGCCGGCGTCCGCGATCACCGTCCGCGCGGCGGCGTCCACCGCCTCGGCCGGCACCCCCGGCTTCGCCGCCGCGAGCGCGGCGGACTGGGCGCGGAACTCGATCTCGAAGACATCCTTCATGCGCTGTGTGGCGCGGCCGAGCACGAACGTGCGCGAGATGTCCGAGGTGTAGCCCTCCACCTTGCACCCGCCGTCGATCAGCACGATCGAGCCCTCGCGGATGACCTGCGGCTTGGCGGAGCCGTGGGGCAGGGCGGAGAACTCGCCCACCTGCGCGCCCGCGCTGCCGTCGTAGCCCAGGCGGCGGTGTGCCTCCTGCACCAGCTGCTGGAACTGTGACTGCGTCATGCCGTCGGTGAGCCCCTTCCAGGCGGCCTCGTAGGCGGCGAGCGTCACCGTGCTGGCGTGCTCCATGAGGGCGATCTCGTGCGCGTCCTTCACCATGCGGCAGCCGGCGGAGATCGGCGTGCCGCTCACCAGCCGGCTGCCGGGCAGTGCGCTGCCGATGCCGTCCTGGAACACGAACTTCACCGTCTCCTCCACCCCGATCGTGCCGACGGCGATCCCGCGGTCGCGCATCCCGCGCGCCACCAGCGCGTACGGGCTCTCGTCCTCCTCCCACGCGAACACCTGTGCATCGGCGCCGAGCGGCCCCTCGTGCGCCTGCTCCATCGCACGCTCCTCCTCGAACTTCGGTGTCACGAGGAAGGCGCTGCCGCGCACCGGGATGACCGCGGTGAGCAGGCGCTCGCTGGTGCCCCAGCGGATGCCGGTGAAGTACTCCATCGAGGTGCCGCCGGTGAGCACCAGTGCGTCGATCTTCTGCGCCGCCATCAACTGTTTCGCCTTCTCGATGCGCGCGCGGCGCTCGGCGATGGAGATCGGCGTGACACCGGCGGTCATCGGGCGCAGCGACCGGACCGACTCCGGCAGGGCGGCGACGGCGCCGTCCGCGTCGGGCGAGATCCGGGAGGCCGGGCGCAGGCCGAGCGCGGTGCCGGTGAGCGCAACGGACGAGGCGGTGACGAACTGGCGGCGCGAGGACATGGCGGCGTGTGGCGAGGGGTCAGCGGCAGCGGGCAGGCACCGGCGCCCGTGTCCGGGAATATGTGCCCCGGTTCCCGCCACCGCACGGCACGACGGACCGGTCCGACGCGCCCGCGGGACGACTGCCCCTTGCGCTAGCTTCCCGCCGCGGCCGGACGGCGCGACGCCTCGTCGGCCGCCGGTGACTCGCCCTGCCTGTCCCCCTGTTCCGCCATTCGCGTGCCCCTCCCAGTGCGTGTCCCGTTCCGCCAGGCGTTCGCCCTGGGCCTCGCGCTGCTTGCCGGCTGCGGCGGCGGGAAGGACGTCCCGACCACGACGACGGAGCCGGCGCCGCTGGTCAGCCTGCAGTTCGCGACGCCGAAGCTGCCGGTGCTCAGCATCCGCACCGACGGGGCGGCCCCGATCGCGTCCCGCGAGGTGTACCTGACCGGCGCGGTCACGCTGGCGGACACCGCCGGGGCCACACTGCTCTCGTCGGCGCTCGAGATCCGCGGGCGTGGCAATTCCACCTGGGGCCTGATGCCGAAGAAGTCCTACCGGCTCAAGCTCGGCACCAGTGCGTCGCTGCTCGGCATGCCCGCCAACCGGCACTGGGTGCTGCTCGCGAACTACTCCGACAAGACGCTGCTGCGCAACGACCTCACCTTCGCGCTCAGCCGCATGATGGGCATGCCCTGGACCCCGCGCAGCGCGTTCGTCGACGTCAGCGTCAACGGGGAGTACCTCGGTGTCTACCAGCTCGTGGAGCACGTGCGGATCGGGACGGAGCGGGTGAACATCGACGGGATGAAGGCCGCCGACACCTCGGCGACGGCCATCACCGGCGGCTACCTGATCGAGGTGGACGAACGGCGGGGTGAGGCGTTCTGCTTCAACTCCACCATCACCGCGATGGTCTTCTGCCTGAACGATCCCGAGACGCTGCTGGAGCCCGGGCGCGAGAAGCAGCGCGCCTACATCACCGGGTATGTCGCGCAGGCCGACACGGCACTCTTCGGGCGGCGCTTCGAGGATCCAGACGTCGGCTACGCGAAGTACATCGACGTGGCATCGGCGATCGACTACAACATCATCCAGGAGGTCGTCAAGAACGTGGACGGCGACCTCCGGTTCAGCACCTTCCTGTACAAGCCGCGCGGCGGGAAGCTGACCTTCGGGCCGGTGTGGGACTTCGACCTCGCGATCGGCAACGTGAACTACTACGGCGCCGACAGTCCCGAGGGCTGGCACTCGCGCAACGGTGCCTGGTTCACGCGCATGTTCCAGGACCCGGCGTTCAAGGCGCGCTTCGTGGCCCGCTGGGGGGCCCTCGAGTCCGCCGGCACGATCGACTCGCTGCAGCGGCTCGTCTACGCGCGGGCGAGTTACCTGAAGGTCGTCCAGGAGCGGAACTTCGCGCGCTGGCCGATCCTCAACACCTGGGTCTGGCCCAATCGCGTGGTGATGGGCACGTACGACGACGAGATCCTGGCGATGCACGTCTGGCTGCGTGATCGTGTCCGCTGGATGGACGCCAACATCACGCACTGAGCCCGGCCCGCTGCCGGGGACCCGCCGGCCGCAGTACACTCCGGGCGTGCTGCCGCTGTCCGGCAGCCCAGACCGCCTTCCTGCACCGGACCGGATCATGCTGCGCACCCGTCGGCTCCTTGCCTGCCTCCTGCTCCCCGTGGCCGCGGCGGCCCAGACGGCGCCGGCCGCCCTCACCGTGCACCAGCGCGCGGCCCGCGAGGTCTACGAGCAGCTCGTCGAGATCAACACGGTCGACTCGGTGGGCTCCGTGACCACGGCGGTCCGGGCCATGGCGGCCCGCTTCCGCGCCGCCGGCTTTCCCGCCGCGGATATCCACGTGCTCATCCCGCCCGGCAAGCCCACCAAGGGCAACCTGGTGGTGCGCTACCGCGGCCGCGGCGGTTCGCTGAAGCCCCTGCTGCTGCTGGCCCACCTCGACGTGGTGGCCGCGCTGCGCACCGACTGGTCCCGCGATCCGTTCGAGTTGCAGGAGGCGAACGGGTTCTTCTACGGGCGTGGCACGGCGGACGACAAGGCGATGGCGTCGATGTTCGTCGCCAACCTGCTGCGCTACCGCCGCGAGGGCTTCGTGCCGGCCCGCGACCTGATCCTCGCGCTCACCGCCGACGAGGAGGGCGGCGATGCCAACGGCGTCGACTTCCTGGTGCGCAACCACCGCGCGCTGATCGACGCCGCGTATGCGATCAACGAGGGTGGCGGCGGCACGCTGAGCGGCACCACACCGCTGTTCCACTCCGTGCAGGCCGCCGAGAAGGTGCCGGTGAACTTTACGCTGACGGTGCTCAATCCCGGCGGGCACTCGAGCGTGCCGCGTCCCGACAACGCGATCAACCAGCTCGCGGCCGGCCTCGTGCACATCGCGCGGTACACCTTCCCGGTGGCGCTCAACGCGATCACGAAGCCGTTCCTGGAGGAGACCGCGAAGGTGGAGGTGCCGGCCGTGGCGGCGGCGATGCGTGCCGTGGCCGCGAACCCGCTCGACAGCGCCGCGGCGGCCACCCTCTCGCGTGACCCGCGCTACGCGTCGATGCTGCGCACCTCGTGTGTCGCGACGCGGCTCGGGGGCGGCCACGCCTACAACGCGCTGCCGCAGACGGCAACCGCGAACGTGAACTGCCGCATCGTGCCCACCTCCACGCTGGAGGAGGTGCGCGCGACGCTGGTGCGGGTGGTGAACGACACCGGCATCCGTGTCACGCTGATGCAGGAGACCGCCGAGAAGTTCGGCGTCGCACCGGACGCGATCGACCCGACGCTCCTGTCCAGCGCCACCGCGCTCACGAAGCAGATGTGGGGGGACATCCCCGTGATCCCGACGATGAGCACCGGGGCCACCGACGGCCGGTTCCTTCGCGCCGCCGGCATCCCGACCTACGGCGTGAGCGGCATCTTCTCGCAGCCGGGAGAGAGCAACGCACACGGCCGCGACGAGAAGCTGCGGACGCGCTCCTACTACGACGGGCTCGAGTTCCTCTACCAGCTGGTGAAGCAGGTGTCGGGGACGATCGCCATGTGAGGCGCATCGCCGGCGCGGTCCGTGACGACCGGGCGTGTCCGCCCGCGTGCCGGACCCGGGGTCGCGGAACCCCACGCGCCGGCGGACGTACGCGTCTGTCAGGGCCACCGCTCCGATGGCACCCTGCACCCTGTCCCGATCCCCTGCCGATGCCGCGACGCACACTCCGACTGCTGGCGCTCGCCGTCGCGATCGTGGCCCGCCTCGGCGCGCAGGGAACGGCCCCGCCCACCCCCACCCCCGCCGCGGCGCGTGTGCGCCTCAGTGGCTTCGTCCGCAGCCTCGCCAGCGGTGAGGTGGTCCGCCGCGCCCAGGTCAGCACGGCGGACGGTGCGCTGGCTGTCGAGAGCAACGAGGAGGGGTTCTATTCGCTGCTCCTGCCACCGGGCCCGCACCGCCTCCGCATCCGCGCCATCGGCTTCGTGCCGCTGGACACATCCGTGCGGCTGGGCACCAGCGTGGTCCGCGACTTCCGGCTGGCCACCCGCACCGTCACGCTGGCCGGCGTCACGGTGCAAGCGGGACGCCGCACCGTGGACGACGATCGCCCCGACCTCGATCCGCGCACCCCGGACATGAGCGTCGTGCGGCTGGACATCGCTGCCCTCAAGCTGCTGCCGACCGTGCTCGGCGAGCCCGATCCCATCCGCTCGCTCACGCTGCTGCCGGGCGTGTCGCTCTCGAGTGACGCCAGCACCGCGTTCAGTGTGCGTGGTGGTGCCGCCGACCAGAACCTGTTCCTGCTCGACGAGGCGGTGGTCTACAACCCGAGCCACATCCTGGGCTTCCTGAGCACGTTCAACGCCGACGCCGTGGACAACTTCACGCTCTACAAGGGCGCGATCCCGGCTCGGTTCGGCGGCCGGCTCTCGTCGGTGGTCGACGTGCGCCAGCGCGAGGGCAACGCCAACGAGTTCCGCGGCTCGGCGTCGATCGGGTTGCTGGCCAGTCGCGGCACGCTGGAGGGGCCGCTGCCGAAGCATGCCGGCAGCTACATGATCGCCGCCCGGCGATCCTATGCCGACCTGTTCCTGCCCCTCGCCAGCGACACCAGCATCCGCGACACACGCGCCTACTTCTACGACTTGAACGCAAAGACGAGCCTGCGCCTCGGCGCGGCGGGCGCGCTCCTGTTCAGCGGCTACCTCGGGCGTGACCGCTTCACGGGCTCCAGCGACTTCGGTGCCGGCTGGGGCAATCGCTCCGCCACGCTGCGCTGGAACCAGGCGTTCGGCGGCCGCCTCTTCTCGAAGGTGACGGCGGCGTACGGCACCTACGACTACCGTCTCGAGATCGTGACCGACCTGGCCGACTCCATCGCATGGTCGTCGCGCATCCGGAGCCTCGACCTGAAGGTGGACCAGGCCCTCTACGTCTCGCCGTCGAACACGATCGAGTTCGGCGCGCAGCTCACCGAGCAGGGCATCCGGCCCGGTGACCTCATTCCCTCGGGACCGAACAACACCTTCACGGCCCGGCAGATCGAGCGACGTCGCACGCTGCTGCCCGCCGTGTATGCCGGCCAGGAACTGCAGTTCGGCCCGCGCGTTGCCGTGCGATATGGCCTGCGCTACGCCGGCTGGCAGCGCCGTGGCGCCGCGACGGTGTACCAGTACGCCGGCGATGCGCCGGTGGTGTTCAACACCGCGCTGTCCCGCTACGAACCCGGCGTGGTGCGCGACAGCATCCGCTACGCATCCGGCGACCGCATCGCCGGCGGCGGCGGGTTCGAGCCGCGACTCTCCGGACGCGTGATGCTCGGCCCGGCCTCGAGCCTCAAGGCCAGCTACGCCCGCACGCAGCAGTTCCTGCTGCTGGTGTCGAACACCAACTCCATCAGCCCGCTCGACGTGTGGGAGCCGTCGGGACCATACGTGAAGCCACAATCCGCCGACCAGTACGCCCTGGGCTACAGCCGGAACACCAGCGACTGGGAGCTGTCGGTGGAGGGCTACTACAAGCGCGCGGCCCGCGTGGTGGACTTCATCGACGGGTCCGACATCCTCCTCAACCCCCGCATCGAGACGCAGCTGGTGCAGGGGCAGGGACGCGCGTATGGGCTGGAGCTGCTGGCGCGGCGCACGGCCGGCCGTGTGACAGGCTGGGTGAGTTACACGCTCGGCCGCTCCGAGCAGCGCTTCACCTCGCCCACCGGCCGTGGCGGCATCGACGATGGCCGCTGGTATCCCGGGCCGTTCGACAAGACCCACAACCTCGCCGTGGTGGCCATGCGACCGCTGGGCCGGCGCTGGACACTCGGCTCGACCTTCGCACTCGCCAGCGGCCTGCCCACCACCTTCCCGGCCTCCCGCTATGCGATCGACGGCCTGCTCGTCACCGAATTCGGACCACGCAACGGCGGGCGGCTGCCGCTCTATCACCGCCTGGACCTGAGCGCGACGCGGCGCTTCGGCCACGGGGAGCTGCAACTCGGCGTGCTGAACGTCTACAACCGCTTCAACGCGCAGTCGCTGCGTTTCCGGCAGCAGGCCACCAACCCGCGCATCACCGAGGCGGTGCAGACCTCCATCTTCGGCGCCGTCCCGAGCATCGCCTATGCCTTCCGGTTCTGAGCGGATGTGGCGACACGCCGTGACGACCGCACTCGCGGTCGCGGTGCTGAGCGCGTGCGAGCGGGTGGTCTCGGTGACCGTGCCCGTTGCCGAGGTGCGACTGGTGGTCGAGGCGCGACTCGAGCGCGCGCGTGGCGCCGTCGCTGCCGACCAGGTGATCCGACTCACCACCACCGAGGGGGTCTTCTCGTCGTCAGGCACTCCACCGGCTGCCACCGGTGCCACCGTGCGTGTGGTGGCTGCCGATGGTGCCATCACCCCCTTCACCGAACGTGCGGGTGAGCCCGGGGTGTTCGTGGCGCGCGCGATGCCGCTCGTGGTCGCTGCACCGTACACCCTCGAGATCACCTGGGACGGTGACCGCTACGCCGCCACCGAGACGATGCAGCCGGCGGTCACGCTCGACTCGCTCTACTTCACCGTCGGCAATGCGCGCCCGGGGCGACCCTCCGGCCTCGCCGCCAGCATCCGGCTGCTCGATCCCGCCGGCGAGCGCAACTTCTATCTCTGGGACCAGTGGGTGAACGGTCGCCGGCAGGTCTCCCCCGACAGCACGACGTTCACGCGGGCCGTGCTGTCTGACGACATCCTCGACGGCGCCGTGATCACCGATTTTACGCCGTATGGCGGGATCATCCTCCAGCCCACCGAAGTCGTCCGGCTGCGCCAGCTCTCGATCTCGGAGCAGGCGTACCGCTTCTACGCCGCGTTGTCGGCCCAGACGGGCAACGACGGGTCGCCGTTCGCCGTGCCGGCGGGGAGTGTCCGGGGCAACGTGGCGAACGTCACGCGGCCGGGCCGCCTGGCGCTCGGCTACTTCATCGCCGGGGAGTACACCGAGCGTGAGGCGCGCGTGGGCGGCCTCCTCTCCAGCGGCGAGCCCTGAGGCGGCGCCGGCCCACCGGACTCGCGCCGCGCGCGGCAATGTGGGAGTTTAGGGCAGCGTTCCTCCGGCTCCCCACTCATCCAGGCTCCCCTCGATGCGGCTCGCACGACACACCCCTGCCCGGACGGCGGGCGTTGCCATCGCGCTCCTCCTCGGCCTCCCTGCGGGCGCACAGCGCACGCCGGCGGCCCCCGTGCGCAGCGCGGCACCCGCCACCTACGATCCCGCGCTCTACTCCTCGCCTGCCGCCACCAGCAGCGCCTTCAAGGCGATGCGCTGGCGGAACATCGGCCCCACACGCGGCGGACGCGCGAATGCCGTCGTCGGCGACCCGGTCAAGCCGTTCACCTTCTACCTCGGCGGCGTGAACGGCGGCGTCTGGCGCACCACCAACGCCGGCCAGACGTGGAACAACATCACCGACGGCAAGACCGACATCTCGTCCGTCGGTGCGATGGCGATCGCGCCCTCCGACCCGAACGTGATCTATGTCGGCACCGGTGAGTCGCAGTTGCGCGAGGACCTGACCGTCGGCACGGGGATCTACCGCAGCACCGACGCCGGCGCCACCTGGACCCGGCTCGGGCTCCCCGACTCCCACCAGATCGCCGACATCATCGTCGATCCGCGCGATCCCGACCATGCCTGGGTGGCAGTGATGGGGCACGCGTTCGGCCCGAACGCCGAGCGCGGCGTCTTCCGCACGTCGGACGGCGGGAAGTCCTGGCGAAAGGTGCTGTTCATCAACGACTCCACCGGCGCCAACGACCTCTCGATCGACCCGTCCAACCCGCGGATCCTGTACGCCTCGATGTACAAGTTCCAGCGCACGCCCTGGTCGATGATCTCCGGCGGTGGCCGCAGCGGCATCTGGAAGACGGTCGACGGCGGCGACACGTGGACCGAGCTGACCTTCAAGGCCGGCATCCCGGCGCGCCCGCTGGGCAAGATCGGCCTCGATGTCTCGCCGGCCAACCCGCAGCGCATCTACGCCAGCATCGAGGCCCCCGACTCCAGCGGCGGCATCTTCCGCAGCGACGATGCCGGCGAGAACTGGCAGCGCATGAACACCGATGCCCGCTTCTGGGTGCGCTCGTGGTACTACTCGCAGGTCACCGCCGACCCGCAGGACGAGAACACCGTCTACGTGATGAACCTCGGCGTGTACCGCTCGATCGATGGTGGCAAGACCTTCGGCCGCGTGCGCGTGCCGCACGGCGACATGCACACGCTCTGGATCGACCCGAAGGACAACCGGCGGATGATCAACGCCAACGACGGCGGCGGCACCATCTCGCTCGACCGCGGCGAGACCTGGTCGAGCATCTACAACCAGCCGACGGCGCAGTTCTACCACGTCACCACCGACAACCAGTTCCCGTACCGCATCTACGGCGCCCAGCAGGACAACTCGGCCATCTCCATCGCCAGCCGCTCGGACGACGGCGAGATCGGCGAGCGCGACTACTACAGCGTGGCCGGCTGCGAGAACGCCACCGTGGCCGTCGACCCGCGCAACCCGAACATCACCTACGGCGGCTGCTACATGGGGGCCTTCAGCCGGTACGACCACGGCCGGCGGCAGGAGCGCGACATCTCCGTCACCATGCGGAACTACGACGGCTGGGGTGCGGCCGACGTGCCGGAGCGCTTCCAGTGGACCTTCCCGGTCCTGATCTCACCGCATGACCCGTCCACGCTCTACGTCACGTCGCAGCACGTCTGGCGGTCACGGACCGAGGGGGCGAGCTGGGAGCGCATCTCCCCCGACCTGACGGTGCACGACCCGAAGACGCTGCAGCGCACCGGTGGCCCGATCCACGGCGAGATGACCGGCGCCGAGTGGTATGCCACGATCTATGCCTTCGCCGAGTCGCCGAAGCTCAAGGGGGTGCTGTGGGCCGGCTCCGATGACGGGCTGCTGCACCTCTCGCGCAATGGCGGGGCCACGTGGGAGAATGTCACCCCGCCCGGCTACGGCCGCTTCACGCGCACCGCGCACATCGACCCGTCGCCGCATGACCCGGCCGTGGTCTACGTGGCCGCCAACCGCTACCAGCAGGACGACTTCGCGCCATACCTCTGGAAGAGCGCCGACTACGGGAAGACCTGGGTGAAGATCGTCACCGGCATCCCGGGCACCGCCTACACACGCGTGGTGCGTGAGGATCCCGTGCGCCGCGGCCTGCTCTACGCGGGCACGGAGTACGGCGTGCTGGTGAGCATGGACGACGGGGCGCGCTGGCAGCCGCTGCAGCTCAACCTGCCGCGCGTGAGCGTGCGCGACCTCACGGTGCACGGCACCGACCTGATCGCCGCCACACACGGCCGCGCCTTCTGGGTGATCGACGACGTCTCGCCGCTGCGTGCCCTGACGGCGGAGGTCATGCAGAAGCCGGTGCACCTGCTGCAGCCGGCCACCGCGATGCTCTGGAGTGGCTGGAACTGGCGCAGCGGCGAGGCGGGCGAGAACCCGCCGCCGGGCGCGCTGGTGGACTACTGGCTGCGCGAGACCCCGGCCGCCGGCACCGCGGTCACGGTGCAGTTCCTCGATGCCAAGGGCACGCTGATCCGCACGTTCAGCGCGGACAATGCACGTGACACCACCCGCGTGCCGAACGACACGGTGGTGGCCCGCCGCGTCGTGACCGACTCGCTCGCGTACCATGCGGCCGACTCGATCCCCCGCATCCGTGCCGGCACCAACCGGTTCTTCTGGAACCTCCGCTATCCCGATGCGCGCGAGCTGCGCAACACCGTGATCGACGAGGGGAGCCTCACCGGCCCGAAGGTGCCGCCCGGCACCTACACGGTGCGCCTGATCGTCGGGCGCGATACCAGCAGCCGCCAGTTCGCCGTGGTGGCCGATCCACGGGTCACCTCCACCACCGCCGAGCTCACCGCGCAGTTCGACGCTGCGATGCGCGTGCGCAGCCGGCTCAACGAGCTGGTGGACCGCGTCGAGCGGCTGGAGGACATCCAGTCCCAGCTCGATGCGCGCGCGGCGCAGACGAAGGACGCCCCGTACGCGAAGCAGGTGGCCGAGGCGGCCCGTGCCGCGCGCCAGAAACTCGAGCTGGTGCGCGGTGAGCTCTACGAGACGGCGTGCCACGTGGACCAGTGCACCCTCGACCAGCCGGTGCGCCTCTACAACTGGTTCATCACGCTGAACTCGCAGCTCCAGTCGGGTGACTACCCGCCCACCCAGCAGCACGGCGAGATCTTCACGGACCTGTCCACGAAGCTCGACCTGCAGCTCCGCGCGCTGGATCGCATCGAGGGCGACGACATCCGGAAGTTCAACGAGATGCTGCAGGGGCTCGGGATCCCGAGCGTGTACGTGAAGCCGAAGCCGCCGATCAGCTGAACCGATCGGCGGGAACCCGGGTCCTGGGCGGGGCGGTTCCCCCGGAAAGCACGGTCACAGCCACCCTTCCCACGCCACGCATGCAGCGCGCCTCGCTCCTCCTCCTCCGGATCTCGCTCGGCGGCCTGATGGTCTACTGGGGCATCGACAAGCTGATCAACGTCACCCATGGCATCACGGTGGCGCAGAAGTTCTACGGTGGCGCGGCCGTCGCGACCGTGCCGATGCAGGCGTTCGGCGCGCTGCAGGTGGTGCTTGGCGTGGCGGTGATCCTGGGCGTCGGACGTCGCGTTTCGTATCCCGCGCTGCTGCTGGTGACCGGCACCACCCTCCTGGCCGTCTGGAAGTCGATCGTCGACCCCTTCAAGCTGGTCGTCGAGGGTGGGAACCTGATCTTCTATCCGTCCCTGATCATCTTCGCCGCGGCCGTGGTGCTGCTGGCCTTCCGCGCTGCCGACACGCTCGCCCTGGACGCGCGCCGCCGCCGCGCGTGAGCGGTGGGGTGGGGGCGGCCGCCTGCGTTCCCGACGCAGGTCGGCGCGCCCCGCCGCCGCGTCAGGGCGTCCGGCCGAGCAGCCCGGCCGTCGCCCGCACCGCACGCAGGAACCCTGACACGCGCGGCAGGCCGAGCTCCAGGTTGCGGCGCGCGTTGGCGTAGCCGATCCGCAGGTGGCCCTCCATCTGCATCACGCTGCCGGGCACGAACATCACGCCCGTCTGGTCCAGCAGGCGCAGGCACAGCTCCACCGACGGGATCGGGATGTCGTACTTCACCAGCGCCGTGGTGCCGGACCGGGGCTTCACATAGCTCAGGCCCGGCTCGGCCTGCACCCACGCATCCAGCAGCGCGAGGTTCTCGCGCAGCAATGTGCGGTTGCGCGACAGGATGGCCTCGCGGTGCTGCAGCGCCATGCTCGCGAACAGGTCGTCCAGCACGCCCACGCTGATGGTGTTGTAGTGCCGGTGCACCGTCACGTCCCGGAGGAACGCCGCCGGCCCCACGATCCAGCCCAGCCGCAGGCCGGCCAGCGAGTACGCCTTCGACATGCTGCCGGTGCTGATGCCGCGGTCGTACAGGTCCGCGATCGACGCCGTGAAGCCGGTGCCGTCGTGGTCCACGCCGCGGTACACCTCGTCGGAGAGGATCCATGCCCCGGTCGGCGCCACGAGGCGCACGATCGCCTCGAGCATCGGGCGATCCATCAGCGCACCGGTGGGATTGTTCGGGTTGCTGAAGACCACCAGCTTCGTGTCGGGGCGCAGGAGCGCCTGCAACGCGTCGAGGTCGGGCAGGTACCCGTCCGCCTCGCGCAATGGCAGGAAGTCCACCTCGCCGCCGAATGCCTCGGGAATCGAGTAGTGCTGCTGGTAGTTCGGCACCAGCGAGATCACGTGGTCGCCGCGGCCCACCAGCGTTTCGTACACCAGCGCATTGCCCCCCGCCGCGCCGTGCGTGATGGTGACGTTCTCCGGCACCTGCCGCCGGAACAGGCCGGCCACCAGCGTGCGCAGCCGGGCCGAGCCCTCGATCGCGCCGTAGGTCAGCTTGATGGCGCGCAGCTCGTCCAGGATCGTGTCGCTCCGGCCCGCGAGCGCCAGCAGCTCGTGGACGTGGAGCGAGTCCACGCAGGTCTCGGCCAGGTTGAACTCGCAGTGGTCCTCGTGTGCGTCCATCCACTGCTCGACGCCGAATTCCTCGATGTGCATCAGCCGCCGTCCCGGTGGGGGTGGTGTGGTGACGGGCCTGTTCCCGGCGATAAGCTACCAGTGGCAGGCGCCATCATGGCCCTCCCCTCATCTTCCGGACATGCGACCTCTCCGACTCGTCCCACTCATCGCCTGCGTGCTGGCCGGTGCCGCCACGGTGGTGGCCCAGGCCCCCGCCACGCCGCCGCTGCCCGCCGCCCTCACCCGCGACCTCGCCGCGCGGATCGCCGCCGTCACGCCGAAGGTGGTGGCGTGGCGACGCGACCTGCATGCGAACCCGGAGCTGAGCGGGCTCGAGGTGCGCACCGCCGGCGTGGTCGCCGCACACCTGCGGGCCCTCGGCCTCGAGGTCCGCACCGACGTGGATGGTGCGCACGGCGTGATCGGTGTGCTCCGCGGCGGGCGCCCGGGACCAGCCGTCGCGCTCCGCGCCGACATGGACGCGCTGCCCGTCACCGAGCAGACCGGCCTGCCGTTCGCCTCGAAGGTCACCACGCAGTACAACGGGCAGGCCGTGGGGGTGATGCACGCCTGCGGACACGACGTGCACACCGCACTGCTGATGGGGGTGGCCGAGGTGCTGGCCGGGATGAAGGCGTCGCTGCCGGGCAGCGTCACCTTCCTGTTCCAGCCCGACGAGGAGTCGAACGGCGGTGCCGCACGCATGCTGAAGGCGGGGGCGTTCGACTCACCGCGCGTGGAGGCCGTCTACGGCCTGCACACCTGGCCCGCGCCCACCGGCACCGTCGCCACCCGCAGCGGCGGGATGATGGCCAGCATCGACAGCTGGCGCGTGGTCGTGCACGGGAAGCAGGCGCACGGCGCGCAACCGTGGCGCAGCGTCGATCCCATCGTCATCGGCGCCCAGATCGTGAACGACCTCCAGACCATCGTCAGCCGACGGGTGGACCTCACCGCCGGCCCTGCAGTCGTCACCACCGGCGTGTTCAACGGTGGCGTACGGGAGAACATCATCCCCGACAGCGTCGTGATGTACGGCACCTACCGCACCTTCAACGCGGCGGCGCGCGCGGTGGTGCACGACGAGATCGCGCGGATCGCCACCCATGTCGCGCAGGCCGGCGGCGCCACCGTGACGGTGACGCTGCCGGACGACTCCTATCCACCCACGGTGAACGACCCGCGCTGGTTCGGCCGCTTCACCGGCGTGCTGCGCAACACCCTGGGCAGCGCCAACGTCCTCGAGAGCGCACCGGCGATGCCGGGCGAGGATTTCTCGATCCTCCTCCAGCGCGTGCCCGGGATCTTTCTCTTCCTCGGCGTCACGCCGGTGGGCACGGATCCGCTGACCGTGCCCGCCAACCACTCGCCACTGTTCGTGGTGGACGAGGCATCGTTCCCCACCGGCATGACCGCGCTCGCCGCACTCGCGCTCGATGGCCTCCTGCACGGCATCCCCAGGCTCCCCGCGTCGCCATGATCCCCCGCCGCTCCGCCCTGCGCACCGCCTGCGTCCTCGCCGCGTGTGCGGCCACACTGCCGGCCTGCCGGACGACGATCCCCGTCACCTCGTCGGTGCCGGCGCCGGCCGCCGGCGTGGTCACGCCACCCACCAGTGGTGTGTATGCCGAACCCCACCGGCCGCAGTACCACTTCACGCCGCCGTCGCAGTGGATGAATGACCCCAACGGCATGGTGTTCTACGAGGGCGAGTACCACCTGTTCTACCAGTACCACCCGCAGGGCAACACCTGGGGGCCGATGCACTGGGGCCACGCGATCAGCACGGACCTGGTGCGCTGGGAGCACCTGCCCATCGCGCTCTATCCCGACTCGCTCGGCCTGATCTTCTCCGGTAGCGCCGTAGTCGACTGGAAGAACACCTCCGGCTTCGGCACCAACGGCAAGCCACCGATGGTGGCCATGTTCACGTACCACGACATGGCGAAGGAGAAGGCCGGCACCAGCACGTTCCAGACGCAGGGGCTGGCCTACAGCACCGATCGTGGCCGCACCTGGGTGAAGTACGCCGGCAACCCCGTGATCCCGAACCCGGGCATCCGCGACTTCCGCGACACGAAGGTCCTCTGGCATGAGGCGTCGCAGCGCTGGATCATGATCATGTCGGGCGGCGACCGGGTGCGGCTCTACTCGTCGTACAACCTGCGCGAGTGGCAGCCGGCCAGCGAGTTCGGCGCGACCCTCGGCGCACACGGCGGCGTGTGGGAGTGCCCCGACCTGTTCCCCGTGCGCGTGGAGGGCACCAACGAGGTGCGCTGGGTGATGCTGGTCAGCATCAATCCCGGCGGGCCCAACGGCGGCTCCGCCACGCAGTACTTCGTGGGCCACTTCGACGGGATGACCTTCACGCTCGATTCCACCTTCGCGACCGCCGTCGGTGCGGCAGGCGTGGAGCCCTCGCGTGGTGTGTGGCTCGACTACGGGCGTGACAACTACGCCGGCGTCACCTGGTCCGACGTGCCGGTGTCCGACGGGCGCCGGCTCTTCCTCGGGTGGATGAGCAACTGGGACTATGCGCAGGTGGTGCCGACGGAGGCCTGGCGCAGTGCCACCACCGTGCCGCGCGCGCTCACGTTGCGGCGCACGCCAGCCGGCCTGCGCGTGTACTCCACGCCGGTGCAGGAACTGCGGCTGCTGCGTGACCAGACCACGACGCTGCGGGACGGACAGGTGTCCGGCGAGCAGACGCTGCACGTGCCGCGCGGTGGCTCGGCCGCGATGTCGGAGGTGGACCTGGAGTTCGTGCCGTCGGCGTCCGGGCAGACGACCGTGGCGATCGAGCTGACGAATGCCGGGGGCGAGGTGTATCGCGTGGGCTACGATGCCCCGACGAAGCGGTTCTTCTCCGATCGCACTGGGCTCCCGCGCGCGTTCTCGCCGAAGTTCGCGGCGGCCGTGCACTACGCCCCGCGTGTCGCCGGCGACTCGGCCGTCCGCCTGCACCTGTTCATCGACCGGTCGTCGGTGGAGCTCTTCGGTGATGGCGGTGCGACGCCGCTCACGGACCTCGTGTTCCCGACCAGCGACTTCACCGCGATGAAGCTCGTCGTGACCGGGCCGGCGGTGCGGCTGCGCTACGCCACGATCTCCTCACTGCGGTCGATCTGGCGGTGACGCGGATGCCCATCGCCATCGCCGCGTTCGTGCTCTGCCTGGCCGCTCCGGCACTCCGGGGGCAGGCTCCGCCCCGCTTTCCCGAGGCGTGGGCCGGCCAGTGGAGCGGCACGCTGACCACGTACAGTCCACCGGATTCCGTGCGCAACCGCATCCCGATCTCGCTGCGCATCGCGCGTGAACCGGCGGGCGGTGCGTGGACCTGGCGCACGATCTTCAACGCCGACACCGTGCGCGGCAACCGCCCGTACCGCCTGGTCGTCGAGGATGTCGCACGGGGGCACTATGCCACCGACGAGGGCAACGGGGTGCTGCTCGACGAGACCGTCATCGGTGGCATGCTGACGAGCGTGTTCCAGGTGCAGAGCCGGGTGCTCGAGAGCCGCTACACGCTGCGCGGCGACACGCTCGTGCATGAACTGACATGGTGGGACATCACGCCCACCCGGACGGTGAAGGGATCCGGCGCCAACGCGGAGGGTGGCGCCGAGATCCGTTCCTTCCGTGTGCAGGGGCTGCAGCGGTCGGTGATGGTCCGTGCGCCCTGATCCTGGCAGAGGGCGCAGCCGTGAGCACCACGGCGCGCCCTCCGCCAATCATGTCGCGCCTACGCCTGCGTGCGACGACGGCGGGTCAGCGCCCCCAGCGCCGCGAGGCCCGTGAGCATCAGTGCGTAGGTGGACGGCTCCGGCACCACCGAGGGGTCGCCCGGATCCACGGTCTTCACGGTGAACGCACTGTAGGTGACGTCGGCCTGCGAGAAGTTGTAGAACGCCATGCTGCCATCGGAGAAGCTGCCGCCGATGTTGATCTGGAGCTGGTCGTTCACGAACACCTGGAGCAGGTTCGGCAGGAAGACGAAGCGGAACTCGTAGGTCGTGCCGATCGTCCAGCCGATGTTTCCCAGCGAGGTGCCGCGCGCCAGCTCCTCGAGCCCGCCGCCGGTGTGCGAAGCGAAGTTCGTGTGCCCCCAGAACTCGTCCGCCGTGGGGATGCCGGTCACGCGCGAGACGGCCAGGCCTCGGTTCGCGGTCGTGCCGGGTGTGGTGGATGGCGCGCCGAAATTGAAGTCCTGGGTGGCTGCCTTCCAGTCCACCAGCAGGTAGTCCGCGAGGGTGTTGGTGTTGTCGCCCATGCGGTAGCCGAGGGCGAAGCCGAAGAAGTCATCGTCCCCGGCGCTGTTCACGCGCACCGAGCCGCGGACCTCGGTGCCCTGCGCCATGAAGTCGCTGGCGAAGAGTGTGGGCTGCCCGTTCTGGGACTGGGTCACGGAGCTGCCGCCGCCGCCGACGGTCCAGATCCCGGCGTCGAATCCGGACACGGCTTCGTACGATTGCGCAGACCAGGGAGTGAGATCCACCGGGGTCTGCGCCTGCACTGCGGTGACGGCGAGCGGGACGGCGAGGAACAGCGCCAGCGCGGACTTTCGAGACGAGCTCTGCATGTTGCATTCTCCGGCGTGTGCAGCGTTCGCCGATCCGATCCGGACGAGTGGCTGAAGGCGCGCTGGACAGCGTTTGGCGGGCCGGGCCGTAGGTGCTGGGGAGGGTGCCTGTGCTCGTCGCAAGTCGCCAGTCGACCCGCCGCGCGGGACGACCGCTTGACCGGCTGGATGCGGGTGCATCCGCGCGCCACGATGGTGTGTGGTGCCAGGGATGTCAACGTCGTCTGTTCACCATTTTGCCCACTGTCCACATGCGTTCGCTTTCACGGATTCTCACCCGCGTGTCACGACGGCTGCTGCCGCTGCTCGCCATGATCGCCACGACGCCTGTGGTGCAGGCGCAGCGTGCCCTGACGGCAGCCGAAGTGCGCGCGGCGGCGCGGGTGTATCGCGAGCAGCACGAAGGCGCGATCCTCACCGAGTTCGCCGGGTTGCTGTCGCTGCCGAACCTCGCCAGCGATTCGGTGAACATCCGACGGAACGCAGACCACCTCGTGCAGCTGCTGCAGCAGCGCGGCTTCACCAACACGCGGCTGCTGGCGGTGCCGGGCAGCCCGCCGGCCGTGTACGGCGAACTGCTGCAGCCAGGCGCGGTGAAGACACTGGTGCTGTACGCACACTACGACGGCCAGCCGGTGAACGCCGCCCAGTGGAGCACACCACCGTGGAGTCCGGTGCTGCGCACGAAGGAGGTGCATCTCGGCGGCACCATCATCCCGATCCCCACCGGGGGCGGCCGCGTGGATGGTGAGGCGCGCATCTACGGCCGCTCGGCGGGTGACGACAAGGGCTCCATCCAGGCCATCCTCAGTGCACTCGATGCCATGAAGGCCTCGCAGCTCGCACCGAGCGTGAACCTCAAGGTGTTCTTCGAGGGAGAGGAGGAGGCGGGATCGGGGCACCTGACGCAGATCCTGACCACGTATGCCGGGTTGCTGCGTGCGGATGGGTGGCTGTTCTGCGATGGTCCCGTGCACCAGAGCGGGCGGCAGCAGCTGTCGTTCGGGCAGCGGGGGTCGAGCGGGTTCGAGCTCACGGTGTACGGTCCGACGCGGGCGCTGCACAGCGGGCACTATGGCAGCTGGGCCCCCAGTCCCGCGGTGATGATCGCGACGCTGATCGCGAGTTTGCGCGACGACGACGGCCGGATCAAGGTTGCCGGCTACTACGATGACGCGCAGCCCATCTCGGCGGCCGAGCGCCGTGCGATCGCGGCGCTGCCGAAGTACGACTCCACGTTGCGGGTGGCCCTGGGCCTCAACCGCACCGAGGGGCAGAATGCGCTGCTGGCGGAGCGCATCATGCAGCCGGCCTTCAACGTGCGGGGGATTCGTGTGGGTGGTGTGCGCGAGACCGGGAGCAACACCATCGCCACCGAGGCGTACGCCAGCTTCGACCTGCGGCTGGTGCCGGGGCAGCAGCCGGCGCGCGTGCAGCGGCTGGTGGAGGCGCACATCCGCGCGCAGGGGTACTGGGTGACGCACGACAGCGTGACGGTGGCGATGCGGCTGGCGCACCCGAAGGTGGCGCGGGTGGAGTGGGGGGACAGCTACCCCGGGTCGCGGGCGCCGATGGACGGCCCGTTCGGGCGCGCGGTGATCGCGGCGCTGGGTGACGGCGCGCGGGAGCCGCTGGTGCTGAACCCCACGGTGGGGGCGAGCGGTCCGGGGTACATGTTCGAGCAGGTGCTCAAGGTGCCGATCATCTCGCTGCCGATCGCGAACTACGACGACAACCAGCATGCGGCGGACGAGAACCTGCGGGTGCAGAACCTGTGGGACGGGATCGAGTTGTATGCGGCGTTGCTGACGGGGATCGGGAAGGCGTGGCGGGGGGTGGTGCCGTGATATCTCATGCCACGCACTGCGGATCGCGCGCCAACCGGTCGAGACTGGGAGCTGCACGACCTTCGCGTCCGCCAGCGCAACGCACCGATCGTCCCACTGCCGAAATCGGCCAGGTGCGTCGGCGTGTGGCGCACCGACCTGCGCTGCATCCGATCCGGCCACAGTGGCATGTGACCCGGATGGCGCGCCACCCCGGATCCGCCTCCATGCACCGGCAACTCCACTCGATCGACGATTTCTCCGATCGCTTCGTCGCCACGGTCCTCCGCGAGGCGGCTGCGAGCCGCGATGAGTGCATGCGGTGCGTCGGCCCCGCGTTGCTGGCCGGCTTCGACGAACGCTTCCGCGCCCTCCCGGCCACCGCACCGGGTGCGCGGCTGGCGCAGCGGCTCCTGCGGGATGGCGTGACCATGATCTCGGCGCTCTACTCGGCGATCGGCGTGCGTGCAGATGATGCGATCATCGGGCTCGCGACCGTCTGTGCCAACACCGCCACGTACCGCACGCCGGCGCTGGTGGATGCCGTGATCCGCACCGGCGGCGGTCTCGCGCCTTGGCTCAACGCCGTGCTGGAGGCTGATGGAGCTGACGAGCTGCTGACCGAGGAGGCGTGGGAGGCACTCGGTGCGGCCGCGATCGGTCGCCTCTGCGACGGCCTGGATGGGGAGGCGCCGGGCGCACGCGCCGAGCGCGATGGTGCAGCGGCGGTGCTCGTGCAGCTCACGTTGTCGGGAGCAGCGTCGCATCGCTGGCCGGTGTGGCGTGAGCGGCTTTTCACGGAGTGTGATTCGGCCGGGTCGGCCGGGTGCCGCGACGCGGCTGCGGTGCTGCTGGCAGACGGCCTCTCCTTCGCGCCACTGTCGGTCGAGGCATACCTGCGCCTGCTGCCGGCGCTCACGCGACATACCGCATCGATGTCGGCGATCCTTCGCCACCCATGGCTGGACAGTCCGGCGGTGGCAACCGCGGCTGCGGCGATCCTCATCGAGGACGCGGGCCGGCGCGCATCCGCAGTGGGAGCCGGCCCCCTGACGGCTGAGGCCATGCAGGGAGCGCTCTGCGGCCGTCAGCTGCGACTGGCGCCGGATCACCCCGTGGTGCTCGCGGTCGCCGCGTGGTTCAGCGGGGGCGGCGGAGGTGTCGCCGAGGAGGGCAGGGGCGGCGCGTCGCTCGCGCGCGATCAGGCGCCCGGTCAGGCACCGATCACGTACCGACCGCTCTGACGCCACCGCGCGCGGTGGCACTCGACGCCGGCGCGACACCGACCGTGCGAGGGTTCGCGCCCCCAACGCGCTCGCGCGGAAACGGTCTCGCGCGATCCTGCGGGGACCACACGCAGAACGCCCCACCGGGATCCGGTGGGGCGTTCTGCGTAAGTCGTTGCTTCACAGCGATTTCAACAGCTCCCGAGGAGGGACTCGAACCCCCGACCCGCTGATTAACAG